>NZ_JASLCE010000040.1 GCF_030146175.1 Flavobacterium sp.
ACTCCTGATTTTATTTATAGGTTGCGAGCTGAAAGAGAAAGTTGTAAGCCATACAAAAAAAATAAAAGTAAGGGAAGCGATTCTGGAAAAATGGTTTGATCAAAAGAAACTTTCAACGGCTTCTAACAAAAGGTATTCCGGAGAGGACTTGTCAAAAATGTTCCGGGAAAGTCACGCTTACAAGTCGCGCTGTTTTGAACGTAGGAATACTATTGAATCACCTACTGATAGACATTCAAACCACTGTTTAAAAAGTTTAATTCCGGATCAGAAACGGCTAAATAACGAGTCGCATTGTAACCAACTTAATGACTTGTTTAAGAGTGTTAAATTTAAAAAAGCGATTCGATATTTGAAAATGCCTCAAGTACTGGATGGCGTAAAGGAACAAGGTTTTAATTTGTCTGTAAATGAAAAGAAAAGTCTTGTAGTATCGGAAGTGCCCGAAAAAAATACAGGAAGTAATCATGTCAACTATTCGAAATGTCCCTTATTATTTGGTGGGATACATTGTCATCTTAAAAGCTATTATGCAATGTTTTCGGCTACCGATCTCTTTATGTTGGATAAATTCTATTCCGGACATAATTTTATCAGAAACAATGGAAACCGCGATCCATCACTGCCCGTTCATTTACTGGTTTCTAATATCGGCGTTTATGCGATATCGGCTGATAATCTTCAGACCTTAGAAAAACTAAGAGAAATTTATTCGAATAATGTTAGAAGAAAAAACTTTAGACAAAGTTTAGAAAAGAAGTATAAAAAAATAGAAAATAAGAGTTTTCCTGTAAGAAATTACCAAAATGCATTTTTAGAGTTCTTACACGAAAATGATCTGGAAATTTCGTTGTATAAAGCCAATAATGAGCTAACAAGTTGGCATAAATTAGTACTTAAAGTAGATTCAGGGTCAAAGACAATTGCAAAAAGCACTTATCTAAAACAATCTTGTGATTGCTTGTAAATGGAACTGTTGTAAAGGTGGAAACCATTACAAAGCAACCTTCTTTTTAATCGGATGCAAAATCAATTTTCGGGAAAACAGGGAGTACAAAGAGAAACAATAACGTTTGATAGAAACAAATAAAAATCATTTCTTTGTAAGAATCAGTAAAAACTCCTTTTTAAATTTCTTGATCATTGCTATGAAAGCGCTTTATTTTTTGGTTGCGGCTTCCGCGGAGGAAGATGATTTGATCGTGATGTGGAGTGCTATGGCGATTGTTCTGATGATCTTGTTGGTGTATGGTATCCGATTGGTCGAACTGTTTTATGCCTATTTTTTTAAAAAGCCTTTTTACGTCCATTTTTATCTTTTTCCACAGCAATTAACCGATAAAGAATTGTTTGTGCTACAAACTCAATTTCCGTTTTACCGGAAGTTATCGCCAAAATACCAGGTCTATTTTGAACATCGTGTCAAACGTTTTATCTCAAAATACCAATTTATCGGTCAGCAAGGGCAATCGATCACCGAAGAAGTTAAAGTATTGATTGCTGCAACTTCGGTGATGCTCACTTTCGGGATGCGCAACTACCTGTATACCGTTTTTACTAAAATTGTAGTCTTTCCGTCAAAATATTATTCGGCATTAAATCAGGCGTATCATATAGGGGAATTTAATCCGGCATTAAAAACAATCGCTTTTTCCTGGGAAGATTTTGTCGCCGGTTATCAGGATGCGCACGACAACCGCAATCTGGGATTGCATGAATTTACTCATGCGCTACATTTTCAGTGTGCTAAAAGCAATCATGTGAGCGCCATACTATTTGAAAAAATGTTTGCAAAAATCTTACAGGAATTAAAAAATCCGGAGTATAGTGAGCAAATCCGGGAATCGGGTTATTTTAGGGAATACGCTTTTGAAAACCGATATGAATTTCTGGCCGTATTGTTGGAACACTTTTTTGAAACCCCGGAAACATTCCGCGATCATTTTCCGATAGTATATGATCATATAAAAAAGATGATTAACTTTAGAGAACGCTAAGATAGGGTTGAAAAAACAACAAAAAGATGCCGAAATGTTGTGACTACATTATCAGATATTTAAAATTCTAAAAATAGTGTTAAATTAAATTTAATGTAGGGACGAATACAGCATTTAAAAATTAGCTTTGTTGTTTATACAAATAAAGCAATACAAAAAACTACATTACGATACTATGAAAGGTAAACATATTGTATATCTCGTTCTGATTATAGTGTTGGGCGGAATGATATTCTATCGCGTTTCGGCCAATAAAGAAAAAGGGGATGGCGGTAAAAAAGGCGAAGGTAAAAACGCTACAAAAGTCTCCGGAATTGTGTTGAAACCACAAGTGTTTTCCGATAATTTATCCCTGTCGGGTTCCATTGAAGCGAACGAACAGGTGGAAATCAGAAGTGAAGTTTCCGGAATCGTGGAGAGTATCAATTTTAACGAAGGAACCCCGGTAACACAGGGACAGGTGTTATTTAAAATTAACGATAGCGAACTTCGGGCACAACTGGCGCAGGCCAAAACCCAACAGGCATTGGCTGCCGAAAACGAAAGAAGAGCCCGCTTGTTATTGCAAAAAGAAGCCATCAGTCAGGAAGAATACGATACGGCCAACGCCACACTGCGTTCTACTCAGGCGCAAACGCAACTGATCCAGGCACAATTGGCCAAAACCAGTGTAAAAGCACCTTTCTCCGGAAAAATAGGATTACGGGCGATTTCAAAAGGAACCTATGTAACGCCAACAACCGTAGTGGCGAACCTGGTCAACATGAGTCAGGTGAAAATCACCTTTTCAATACCGGAAAAATACGCAACCCAAATGAAAAAGGATGCGACTATTTCGTTTACGATAGCCGGATCAAAAGATGTCTTTAAAGCCAAAATATATGCCATCGAACCGGGTGTGGACGTTTCGACCCGAACCCTTCAGATGCGCGCACTGGCACAAAATCCGGATGGGAAATTATTACCGGGAACCTATGCCGATGTTGCACTACCGCTGGAAAGCATTAACGATGCCTTGTTGGTGCCAACCGAAGCGTTGATTCCGATTCAGAACGGTAAAAAAATATTTATAGCCGAAAAAGGTAAAGCCAAAGAAGTTGTTGTAGAAACCGGACCGCGAACAGCCAAAGATATCCTGATCACATCGGGCTTGAAAACGGGCGACACGGTATTGACCAGTGGTGTGATGACACTTAAAAACGATATGCCGGTTAAAGTTGCGATCAAAAACTAATGCGAAGCCTCACCTATTAAAGCACTGAAACATGAGTTTATCTACGACAAGTATCAAAAGACCGGTTTTAACGATCGTAATCAACCTGATGTTGATATTGTTCGGAATCATCGGATATACCTATCTGGGCGTACGGGAATTTCCTTCGATCGACCCGGCGCAGATATCCGTTCGAACCAGTTATACCGGAGCTAATGCCGATATTATTGAGTCGCAAATTACCGAACCGCTCGAAAAAGCGATCAACTCGATCGACGGTATTCGAAATATCACTTCCTCAAGTAACCAGGGGAGTAGTAATATCACGATTGAGTTCAACCTTGATAAAAATCTTGAAGAAGCCGCAAACGACGTAAGGGACAAAGTGTCGCAGGCGGTACGAAGCTTGCCACAGGACATCGATGCGCCGCCGGTGGTTTCGAAAGCCGATGCCGATTCGGATCCGATTATTACAATGACGGTTCAGAGTGATAATAAAAACGTACTGGAACTAAGTGATTATGCCGATAACGTGATTGCACAGCGTTTGCAAACCATTCCGGGCGTGAGTAGCGTACAGATTTGGGGACAACGTAAATATGCGATGCGTTTGTGGATCGATCCGGTAAAACTGGCGTCCTATGGTTGTACGGTTTCCGATGTGCGCGAGGCCTTAAACAAACAAAATGTAGAATTACCTTCGGGGAAATTAACCGGCGACAATACTGAGCTTACGGTAAAAACGATCGGGAATTTATCAACCGAAGAAGAATTTAATAAAATTATCATTCGTGCCAATGGTGACAATATCGTTCGTTTGAGCGACGTTGGAAAAGCCTCTTTGGAAGCCGAAAATCTGGAAACAAAACTGAGCGATTCCGGTCAGCCGATGGTTGGTTTGGCGATTATCCCACAGCCGGGAACGAATTATCTGGACATTGCCGAAAAGTTTTATGTGCAATACGACCAGCTCAAAAAAGACTTACCGAAAGATTTTAAACTGAATATCGCCATCGATAATACGGTTTTCGTTAAAAAAGCGATTTTGGAAGTAGCCGAAACCCTGTTGTTATCGGTTATCCTTGTAGTATTGATCATTTATGTGTTTTTCCGGGATTGGGCGATTGCCTTCCGACCGTTGATTGATATTCCGGTATCGCTGGTTGCGACCTTCTTTATCATGTATATTTTCGGATTCTCGGTTAACGTATTAACCCTATTGGCGATCGTTCTGGCAACCGGTTTGGTGGTTGATGACGGTATCGTAGTAACCGAAAATATCTTTAAAAAAGTAGAAGAAGGAATGTCGCCGATTGAAGCGGCTGTAAAAGGTTCGAACGAAATCTTTTTTGCCGTGATCTCGATTTCCATTACGTTGGCCGCGGTATTCTTACCGGTAATTTTCCTTGAAGGATTCGTAGGACGTTTGTTCCGGGAATTTGGAGTAGTGATCGGTGCGGCAGTATTGATATCGGCCTTTGTATCGTTAACGCTAACACCAATGTTAAATGCCTACCTGATGAAAGGTGGCGAACAGAAAAAAACAAAATTCTATAACCTGACCGAGCCGTACTTTGAAAAAATGAACAAAGGCTACGCAGCGTCATTGGTCACCTTTTTAAAGCGCAAATGGCTAAGCTTTCCGATTTTGATTGGATGTATCGGATTGATTGTATTATTCTTTAAAACCTTACAAAAAGAAACGGCACCGTATGACGACCGTAGTTATATCACCATGCGGGTAACCGCACCGGAAGGAGCTACCTACGATTATATGGATCGTTTTATGAGTGAGCTAACCGATTTGATTAATGACTCGGTACCGGAGAAAAAAGTTAGTTTGATCATTACATCACCCGGATTCGGATCGGCTTCTGTAAATAGTGGTGTGGCACGTTTGTCATTAGTAGAACCGGATCAGCGAAAAAGATCTCAAAAAGAAATCACCGATGATTTGTCGAAATGGACGCGTCAGTATTCCGAAGCCAAAGTAGCGGTTTCCGAATCGCCGACCATTGCCGTAAACCGTAGAGGAGGACTTCCGATACAATATATTATTCAGGCGCCGAACTTTAAAAAACTGGAAGAAAAAATTCCGGAATTTATGGACGAAGTGGCCAAAGATCCGACGTTCTCGATTACGGATGTAAACCTGAAATTCAACAAACCGGAGATTTATGTGAGTATCGATCGTGAAAAAGCGGAGAGTATGGGAATTTCGGTTATTGATGTAGCGCAAACTTTACAACTTTCATTAAGTGGTCAGCGTTTTGGTTATTTTATGATGAACGGAAAGCAATACCAGGTAATGGGGCAATTCGACAAAAAAGACCGTAGTGCGCCAATGGATTTGACATCGATGTTTGTTCGTAACAAAGACGGAAAGCTGATTCAATTGGATAACGTAGTGAAAATTGAAGAACAAAGTAGTCCGCCACAGCTTTATCATAACAACCGTTATATGTCGGCTACCGTTTCGGCGGGATTGGCACCGGGTAAAAGTCTTGGTGATGGTATTGATGCGATGGAACGCGTAAAAGCAAAAGTGCTGGACGATACTTTTACAACCGATTTAGGGGGAGAATCCCGTGACTTTGTGGAAAGTAGTTCGAATACATCATTCGCTTTCGGACTGGCTTTACTGCTGATTTTCCTGATTCTTGCCGCGCAGTTCGAAAGTTTTATCGATCCGTTTATTATTATTTTAACCGTTCCGATGGCGGTTGCAGGAGCCTTGTTTTCCCTATGGCTATTTGGTCAGACGTGGAATATATTTAGTCAGATTGGTACGATTATGTTAATCGGACTGGTAACGAAAAACGGTATCCTGATCGTCGAATTTGCGAACCAACTCCGGGAACAGGGTAAGAGCAAATACGATGCGATTGTAGAAGCCGCCGAATCCCGTTTGCGTCCGATTTTAATGACCAGTTTGGCCATTGCATTAGGAGCCTTACCGATCGCGTTATCGTTGGGTGCTGCTTCGCAAAGCCGTATGGGAATGGGAGTGGTAATTGTAGGAGGAACCATCTTCTCGTTAATATTGACATTATTTGTGATTCCGGCGATTTACCTGATGTGGTCGAGAGAGCGTAAACACCGCCCGGAATTTGATAATATTAAAGACTAATTATGAAACATTATCTGTTTGTTATATTCGCAATTGCAACGACAAATCTAGTAAAGGCACAGGAAATTCTGACTGCCAAGGAAGCCGTTGAGATCGCGTTAAAAAACAATTACGACATTCTGATCGCGACAAATCAGGCGAAGATCAGTGAAAAAAATGTAGGGGCTGCCAATGCCGGGATGTTGCCAAGGTTGGATGCAACGTTGACAAAGAATAATAATCAGCAAAATTCAACACAAACGCAGGCTGATGGTACACAAAGAGAATTGAATAATGCCAAGAACAATAGTTTGAACTATGGTGTTACCTTAGGCTGGACCATATTTGATGGTTTGGGTATGTTTGCACGTTATGATCAATTAAAAGAACTTGAAAAACAAGGGGAAACACAATTAAAATCGGCTATTGTGACCAAAGTGGCCGATGTGTTGTCGACCTATTACGATTTGGTACAGCAACAACAAATGCTGGCAACATTGGATACCGCCGTAGTGATTTCAAAACAACGACTACAAACAGCAGATAATCGTTATAAAATTGGAAAGGCATCCAAATTGGAAGTTTTAAATGCTCAGGTCGATCTCAATACTGATGTGACGAATCTGGTCAAGCAAAAGCAATTGTATGCGAATACCATAACGCTGTTAAACGAATTACTCGTTCGCGACCGAACCACGACGTACCGAGTTGAGGAAACGGTTCATATTGATAGCAAATTGGAATTAAAAAATTTGATGAGTCTGGCCGAAAAGCAAAACCCGGATATTCAGTTAGCTATAATTAATAAAAGGGTTGCCGAACTGGATTTAAAACAGGTAAAGGCCAATAGGTATCCTGTGATCAAATTAAATACGGGCTATAATTTTGCCGAAACGGAATCCAGTCTTGGCTTCGTTACCCAATCTTCTTCCAAAGGATTTAACTATGGATTAAGTGCGACATTGAACATCTTTAACGGGTTTTTGCAACACCGCAATGAGAAAATTGCCAACCTTCAGGTCGAAAACACACAATTCCTGTTGGACAAGCAAAAACAGAGCCTGAATACGCAATTAACAACCGTATTTCAATCGTATCTTACCAATTTGGAGTTAAAGGAGTTGGAAGAAAAAAACGAAGACATAGCGCGACAAAATCTGGATATTACGCTGGATAAATTCAAAATAGGAACGATTACTACGATAGAATTCCGAAACGCGCAGTTAAACTACATCACCGCTCGTACCCGTCATAATGCGGCGCGTTATCAGGCGAAAATTTCCGAAGTGGCTTTAAAAGAACTAACCGGGTCGGTTACATTTTAATAGGCATATAGTAGGTGACAGAATATGATTTTTGTCAATGTTTTTGTAATTTTATTGGACTAAATTAGTTCATAATCAAAAACATATAGCTATGAAACATCGTGTTCCTGTATCGTCTATTATGACTAAAAATGTGGTTAAACTCAACCTTACGGACGATTTGACCAAAGCCGAAATGCTTTTCAAAAAAAATAACATCAGACATATCCCGGTGGTAAATGGAAATGCCATTATCGGGATGCTGAGTTATACCGATCTGTTGCGAATTTCGTTTGCCGATGCAATTGACGACGACGACGAAATTATCGATATTACCGTTTATAATATGTTTACCATAGAGCAGGTGATGGCCAAAAAACTGGTTACCATTTCTCCGGATACGACCATTAAAGAAGCAGCCGAAATATTGGCAGCAAAAGAATTCCATGCTTTACCGGTAGTTGAGGGAGATTTACTGGTTGGCATCGTTACTACAACTGATTTAATTAAATATTTAATTAATCAATATTAAATTTTATTAAAAACAATATAATATTCAAAATAATTGTTAATTTTAATTGATCAAACAATTAATTGGATATTATGAAAAAAACTACTCAAAAGAAATTTTTGGCCATGTTAACACTGGCTTTAATGGGACTTACTGCTTCCGCGCAGGGGTTTTATACAAATGGCGGACTCACTACGGGAACGACAACTGCTAACGGTTCGACTACATCACCGACAGGATATACCTGGAGTGAATTGCAATCGGTAGGTGGGGTTTCGAATACGAACCTGGGATTCGGTGCTATTTTTAACAACGCGGCAACAACTAATCTTCGTATAGCGGATAACTTTACAGTGACTTCGACTATGAATTTAACGACTGTGGATTTGTTTTGCTATCAGACAAGTTCTACAGGAACGACACCACCAATTGATCAAATGCGTGTTCAAATCTGGAATGGAGATCCGTCTGTAGTAACATCGACAGTGGTAGCGGGTAATATGACAGCCAATATTTACAATGCTGGTGCCAGTGGGGAAGCCAATATGTATCGTATTGGAAACAATACGCCTGGAACAACACGTAAATTATGGCGTATTAGCGGAAACCTAACAGCTACTCTGGCACCGGGGACCTACTGGATAGATTTTCAGGTGCACGCTACTAATGATTCGTCGATTTTCTTTCCAGCTGTTACAGTACCGGGCTCGCTTAGTTTAGCAGGTTGGAATGCAAAACAGTACAGTGGTACGGCTTGGGCCGGAATTGTAGATGCCGGATCGACGCAGGCGATGGATATGCCTTTTATTCTGAACTATCAGGCTTTCTTAGGTACTGAAAGCTTTGTAACGAATAATAAAATGTTATTATATCCGAACCCGGCCACAAATGTGTTGAATCTTAAAGTGAACTATAATGCGACTCAGGCCGTTCCGGGACGTGTTGAAATTTACGATTTAAAAGGGGCAAAAGTGTTGGATCAGAAATTGACATTGGCAGATGCTGACAATTATCCGGTAAACATTGAAGCGTTAAACAGAGGTGTTTATCTTGTGAAGACTTTTGATGTCGATAACAATGAGATCGTAAAAACAAAACTGGTTAAAGAATAAGATTTATTGATCATTAGATAATAAAAAAGCAGCCCGGAGAGGCTGCTTTTGTTTTTTATAAAGAGGTAATCTTTTTTAAATCGGCAATCGTTGCAATTGGATCGGAAGCCTTAAAAACATAGCTACCGGCCACCAGAACATCGGCTCCGGCCTCGATTAGCTGTCGGGCGTTCTGATTGGTTACACCACCGTCAATTTCGATTAAAGTCGAAGCGTTATTTCGGTTGATGATCTCTTTTAACTGTTTGATTTTTTTATACGTGTTTTCAATAAACGACTGACCTCCAAATCCGGGATTAACACTCATCAGACATACCATATCGATATCGTTGATCACATCTTCCAGCAGTGCCACATTGGTATGCGGATTTAAAGCAACTCCGGCTTTCATGCCTTCGGCTTTTATCGCTTGTAAGGTACGGTGTAAATGCGTAGAAGCTTCGTAGTGAACCGTAAGAATATTGGCACCAAGATCTTTAAAAGTTTTGATATAACGATCCGGGTCGACAATCATCAGGTGAACATCAATCGTTTTATGGGCATGTTTGGTAATGGCTTCCAGAACCGGCATTCCAAAAGAGATATTCGGGACAAAAACGCCGTCCATAATATCAATATGAAACCAGTCGGCCTCACTGTTGTTGATCATTTCGATGTCACGTTGCAGATTGGCAAAATCCGCTGCAAGGACAGAAGGGGCAATTATGTTATGTTTCATTGTGTTGTGTTTGTTTGCAAAGATAGCGAAATGTTGGATTATGATGGTTGACGGATGAAAGAATTGCAAAAGTAGGGAAAGGCTAAAAAAGCAAAACTCCGGTAATCAGCCGGAGTTTCAATCATCAATCAAAAAACGAACAGTTATTGAAACTGTTGTTGCGTTTAATATTTTTAGTACGAATGTTCAATTTTATAAAGATATAATAAACATTCTATTTTTTCCTAATTTTTATCCTAAATATGTTTTTAGGATTTTACTTCTGGACGTATGTTTTAATCGACGGATTGCTTTTTCTTTGATCTGACGCACACGTTCCCGTGTCAGGTCAAAAGTCTCTCCGATTTCTTCCAGTGTCATCGGATGTTGATCACCTAATCCGAAATACAGACGAACCACATCGGCTTCACGAGGTGTTAACGTTTCCAACGCTCTTTCGATTTCCGTACGTAACGATTCGTGAATCAATTCCCGATCCGGGTTTGGTGATTCACCGGAACGCAATACGTCGTAAAGGTTAGAATCTTCTCCTTCCACTAACGGAGCATCCATCGACAGGTGACGACCGGAGTTTTTCATACTCTCCTTAACGTCATTAACCGTCATGTCCAGTTCTTTTGCAATTTCCTCTGCAGAAGGAGCACGTTCGTTAGATTGCTCTAACAAAGCATACATTTTATTGATCTTATTGATCGAACCAATCTTGTTTAAAGGCAACCTTACAATACGGGATTGTTCCGCTAAAGCTTGTAAGATCGACTGACGAATCCACCAAACGGCATAGGAAATGAATTTGAAACCACGTGTTTCATCAAAACGTTGTGCCGCTTTAATTAACCCCAAGTTCCCTTCGTTAATCAAATCGGGTAAAGTCAAACCTTGATTCTGATACTGTTTAGCTACCGAAACCACAAAACGCAAGTTCGCCTTGGTTAGTTTTTCTAAGGCTCTCTGGTCTCCGGCTTTAATTCTTTGTGCTAATTCTACCTCTTCATCAGCGGTAATCAAGTCAACTTTTCCAATTTCTTGTAGGTACTTGTCTAAGGAAGCAGTTTCACGGTTAGTAACCTGCTTGGTAATTTTAAGTTGTCTCATTTAAGAATCTCCTCTTTTTAAGTATTCAGTAATTATACGTAATGGGATGTAAAAAAGTTACAAAATTTTTTAATTTTTTTTAAAACAGCGTAAATTCTTTGTAAAGACTTTGTTTTTAAGGGGTTACTTTTTTTGTAATTATAAACATTGGTCGCCTTTTCCGAATGGAACACTAAAAAAGATCGAAAGGTAGTAGGCTACTTTTCTACATATTGCAATCGGTTTTTAATAATCGATGGCAACCTCGTTTTTTAAACGATCCATATAAAAGTCAATTTTATGTAAGGATTTATTAAAGAATTGTTTGCGATCTTTTGTGCCGGATACATTTAGCGACTTGGAATTTTTAATCTGGTTTAAAAAGAACCGTAATGTTCCGGAGCAGGTTTCGGAATCGTCGGTTATAAGATAACCCAACATGGTATATGGAATGAACAACGATTGTTTCTTATTGTCCGTTAGTAATACATTGTTATTTAAAATTAATAATTCATTATAATAGATATTGTACAACGGATCGTTCAGGCATTTTTTTTCGGCTTTGTATATAATGGCTTTTAAATCGTCGTACAAGGCGATCGCATTTTGAAAACTAACGAGTCCGGATTCGAAAAAATATAAGATTTGTTGTAGCGTACTATTGATGGTCGTGTCGTTCCAGATTTCATGTACTTCAACGGATTCGTATACTTTTTTCAGCGTTTGCGTATATTCGGACAACTGACCGTCAATTGAAAATTTCTCGAAGGATTGCTGATTTTTATTTCCGGTTAGAAGATTGATCCAGACATAGAGCTTGAATTTGGATAATAACGTACCATCTGCCGTATAAAAAAGCGGAATATCTTTGGCCGAGTAATACATTTTTGTTTCGGAAAGAGACGTAAATAATTGTAACTTCTCGGACGAATGTTTGAAATAAGCAATCATATCTTCGATAGAATGAATCTCCCTGGTTTTTTCGACGATTACTTTCTGATCACGAAAAAACAGTTTATCCATAGAGATTTTATAATGCCCACAAAGGGTAACGGTTTCTTCTATGGTAAATTTACTTTTTTGTGAAATCCGCCGATGTGCGGCATCATAGCTAATATTTAAAACGGAGGCGAGCTCGCTAATGAGCGAGGTATGATCCGATAGTTGTTTCCGGATCGCTTTTAAAAGGATCTCCTGTTCTTTCATAATTTGCGATAATCACAAATTTAAAAATTTTAAATAACATTAAGTACAGTTTTACATGTGAAAATTGCAATAGGTTTGACTGTCAATTTTAAACGCTAAAATTATGAAACTACAATTCGTCGCTTTTTTTATCCTGTTGTTTTCAAACACGATTTTGGCACAGGATACAATAACGGTTACTACCGACAATCGACCGGAAGCATTGGCTAGAGAACAAACCGAAAATAAAAGTCCGCGCGACAGTGTTCGCATATTTAGTATTTCTCCGATTCATAGTCGTGTTAAAAAAGTAAAC
Organism: Flavobacterium sp.; assembly: GCF_030146175.1. Classification (GTDB taxonomy): domain Bacteria; phylum Bacteroidota; class Bacteroidia; order Flavobacteriales; family Flavobacteriaceae; genus Flavobacterium. The sequence continues at coordinate 12,540 of NZ_JASLCE010000040.1, forward strand.
GGACTGACGTTAGGAGCTGGGCATTTCGAAAACACTAGGATCAAACTTCAGGAAGTAAACGGTTTGAACATCGAAGCCAGCCCTATTGCTCTTGCGCTAATTACATTTGGCCTTGGGATTACTATTGAAGGTTTTTTTGTAGCAGTAAGAAAGGATCCTTTTGAGAGTTATTCTTTAACCAGAACTTTTTTAAAACAGGATGGTGATAGACTAAGCACCCGGATTAATGGATTAAATATAAGTTCGGGTGGATTCCTGCAGGGAGGAGCGCAGGTTAATGGTTTAAATATTTGTGTGGTTTCGGTAATGAATAAAATGAATGGTGTTTCGGTTACCGGAGCGATTTTGAGTGCCGGTAAGATGAATGGAATTTCTGTTTGCGGGATTGCAAACATAGCCGAAACCGGAAATGGTTTGCAACTGGCTATTTCGAATGTAGCAAAGGATTATCGCGGATTGCAAATCGGTTTGTTTAACAATGCCAAAAACCTGAGAGGCGTTCAATTTGGATTATGGAATACCAATGGGAAAAGAAGGCTTCCTTTTGTAAACTGGCAATTTAAAAGTTAGACGATGAAAAAGATTCCTATTATACTGATCGTATTCCGGCTCCTTTTGGGACCTGTTATGATTGCGCTGACCTATCGTTTTGGAGCAGCCATACGTTTTGAACTGGTTTTTTTGATGGTTTTAGGTTTGTTATCGGATATTTTCGACGGAATCGTAGCCCGTAAAACGGGTGTGTCGTCAGCGGAATTACGGCGAATGGATAGTCAGACGGATTTGGTTTTCTGGTTGTGTGTGGGATGGTGTTCGTGGTTGTTACATCCGGAAATTATTCTGGAATATAAAATACCGATAGCCATTGTGTTTGTTATGGAAGCGATGACCTACGTGATTAGCTTTGCAAAGTTTGGAAAAGAAACGTGTACCCATGCTTTTTTGTCGAAATTATGGGGATTGACACTACTCACGGTTTTTGTTTCGATTATTGGTTTTAGTTATGGCGGATGGGCGATGAAAACAGCGGTGTTTTTTGGATTGGTATCGCATATCGATGTTTTTCTGATCATTCTGTTGTTGCCCAAATGGACGTATGATGTTCCCAGTTTTTATCATGCGTACTTAATCCGCAAAGGAATAGCTTTTAAAAAGAATGCTCTTTTTCATGAATCGGAAAAATAAAAAAGGCTGGTACAAATGCAATACTAGCCTTTTAATAAAATGGTACACTATTCCTATTCTACCCAGAAAGGAGGCATTATATTAGAGGAAAAAGAGGTGCAATCGCCACATGCTGCGGGCGTTAAAGTATAAGAGATTGGCGCATTTTGAAAATCATAAATAGTCATAAGGTTATTCGCCAGAAAGGCATTTACAGCAGGAGCAGAACATAAAGCACCTCCATAACAATATAAAAATTCTGTGAGATAACAATCTACTTTATAAGGTGGTAATTCCTCGCCCGGAAATAGATCGGCATAGTTAAAATAAATTCGCTTGGATGAAACGGTCGAAACGTCGAAGAAACCAATGACTTTTTCATTTGGATTATTTGCCGATTTAATATTTCCGCGAAGGTATCCGGGTTGATTCGGTGAAAAGATAGTTCCGCCATCGGATATTTTTTTTAAGTTTTTGTAATAATTGTACGCATGTAGGTTTTGTACATATTGCCGTACCAGAATCGTATAGCGGTGACTCATAATATAATTCTGGTTACTGATAAAACGCACCGGGAAATCGACACTGTTTTCTATAGTTTTGCCTTTGTCAAACAATAAGATTTCGGTTGATTTATCGGTACTGTAACAAATTCGGGCTTCTTCCGTACGCGGAACCATCGTAATCGCAAGTTCATACAGACTTGGACCGTGAACAAAGGCTTTAACAGTTATCCATCTTGGTGCGATAACTTTATAACTCTCTTCATATTCATAACGGTAAAATTGCGACGCGTTATTCGGATCAGGACTTTTCGCCCGAATTTCCACACCTCTTATATTGTCGATGGTTGTTACATTGGCGGTTACGTCTTCTAACGGATTGTCTGGTGGTAAAATTTCTTTAGAGGAAACATATTTTTTACCATCGCCGGTAATCACTGTCAGGTGATACTGTTTTCCCGGAACGGCCTGAAATGCATTCACCGACGTATAGGTACGGTTATTTTCCACAAAAGGATATTCATTTCCATCACTGTCGGTTACCGTCACATCGGCATTTTCTTCAAATACCGGTCCGAAATCTTCAAAGCGATAGGTTCGGAACACTTTTACAGTTTGTTTTTCAAGAATATTGGTGATGGTGGCTTCAATAACTACGGCATCTTCGAAAGTGTCTGTTTGCATCTTATACGGATCGGTACAGTTGGTCAGACCTAAACCGATCAGAAGCAGGAATACGAGTTGGAGTACAAATTTTTTTTTCATAACGTATAGGTGTCATTAAAGGGTGAAATATAGGGAATAGAGGAGCCCTGACATTCCGAAAATGGAATATCAATTCTTGATTTACGCTATAGATAAAGTAAGCCGGATTATAGAGCCGGCTTACCTGTAAAATTAAAATTGTATGAGAGATTATGGTATTTCGATATAATCTTTGGTATAAACCGGTTCTCCTTTTTCGGTAAAACCTTCCAGAATAATTTCAAAAACACCTTTGATATCAGAACTGAAAAAAGAAATAGTCATTGGTTCCTGACCAACGTTCAGATTCGGGAACCAGGCCAATTGGTAGCGGTAATCCGGGATTCGCTCCAGATTGTGTGTTCCGTCGTATTTCGGACTGTAATAGGTTTTCTTTTTCTGCGGTCTGTTGATTTCTGTTTTTTTAATAAAATCACCCGAAGCTTTTGTCTGATAGTCGAAATTTTTAGTAATGATATTTACAATACCACTATACATAATTGGCCCATAGATGTACGCCTTATTGACGATGGATATTTTATGAATATTATTGGTGTTGTACTGAAATAATTCATCACTATTCTGAATCAACAATCCATCAACCAGAATCAAAGGATTATCAATAGAACCATCGTTAGTAGCGGTATTTCGTAGGTGTAGGGAATACTTACCGCTATTTTCGCGGAAGAACAGTTCCGGTACTACTTCGGTTACCGTTTCTTTAAAAGAAGAAAAACGGGTGTAATCGTCTAGAAAATAATCTTTTTGCAACGGATGATAAAAAGGTTGCGTACGCGGCGCTATTTCGAGACTATCTCTTTTTTTTGAATAATAGGCATTTTCAATCTGATTGGCTGTAGAGCGTTCTTCGATAGCGGCTTTATAGGCTGGGTTCAGCGTAAAAGCTTCCGGGAAACGCAACTGCGACAAATCGACATTTTGCATATCGGTTAATTGAAGTATGTAGTCGTCATGTTCGGAATCGACCACCTGTATAACAGCGTTATTGGTGTTCGGATAACGGTCGAGAGCGAAAAAGAATTTTCCGTCTTTATCGGTAATGGCCAGCTTCGTTTCAGACGATTTTCCGGGTAGCGATAGTGCAATATTTTTATTATGAACCTCTTGATTGCTTTTTGAAGTGATTTTACCGGTAAGCAATTCGCCTCTTAATTCCGGAATATGTAACGTACCGCTGCCAGCCATAGGTATGTTATTCGCATTCGAAATAAAAGATTGCGGTGTTAATACGGATGGGTTTGTAAGTGCATCTACTTTTCGAACAGAAAGCGAATAAACACCTTTGCTGCCATTGGCTAGAGGATTAATAGTAAGATTGACCTTTTCGCGATTTCCATAGCTTTTTTTATCACTGTTTAGTGCGATAAAATTGCTGGAAACTTTGTCATTGGTGTTTTTAAGTGTCAGACTTTCTTTGGTAATCGGATTTTTTCCTACCAGGAATGGATTGACAACCACCATATCTTGCTGGAAAAATGCAGCTCCGTTATTGTTAAGCATCCAGTTGGTATAGGCAATAAGCTTATAGTTTCCTGTTTTTAATGTAGTAGGGATAAAGAAATCGCCTTGCGCTACACCATTGTCCAAATGTATTTTTTGTTTTAAGACACTTTTTTTATCGGCATCGATTACTTCGATGTACGCTATTTTACTGATAGTGCTGCTTGTATTATTGCCGGCATTAAGGCAATATAGACTATAATAGCAGGATTCACCTGTTAAAAGCATCGTTGTATTGGAATGCACATAAATGCGCTCCAAAGCCGCAACCGTGAGGTTACTTTTTTTAGAACTGCCTTGTGCGATACTGTTATGACTAAAGAAGCAGCTTGCTCCTATTAAAATCAGAGGTAAAATATTTTTTCTCATTCCCAGAATGAAGGTATTACGTTAGACGAAAATGTAGTGCAATCACCACATGGTGCTGGTGTTAGCGTATAGGTAGGGGCATCCTCAAATTTATAGATAACCATCGTATTGTTATTGATATAACCAACTATCGTAGGACCACCACAGAATGGATTCATAGGCGAAAAACAATACTCCAATACCCGTTCGGTACAGTTTACTTTATAAGGAGGTAACGGTTTACCTGGAAACAGATCGGCATAATTAAAGAAAATTCGTTTGGATGAAACCGGTGAAACATCAAAGAACCCGATTACTTTTTCATTGGAATTGTTTACCGATTTTATATTTCCGATAAGGAAACCCGGTTGATTAGGAGACAGTATATTCCCTCCGGAACCCGCTAGTTTTTTTAAGGCTTTGTAATAATTATAGGCATGTGCGTTTTGTACATATTGACGTACCAGAATGCTATAGCGATGACTCATGATATAATTCTGGTTACTGATAAAACGTACCGGGAAATCGACACGGTCTTCTGCGGTTTCGTTAGTGTTTAGCTGTAAAATCTCCAACGATTTATCTGTGCTGTAACAGGTTCTGGCTTCTTCCGTACGCGGTAACATAGTTAATATGGGCTGATTTGGATTTGGCCCGGAAAAGAAAGCTTTTGCGGTAATCCATTTCGGAGCTACAATTTTATAGGTTTCTTCATATTCGAAACGATAATATTGAGAACTACCGCTAGGATTGTAGCTTTTTGCCCGAATTTCAACACCGGTAACGTTATCGATGGTTGCTACGTTGGCAGTTACCTCTTCTAATGGACTGTCTGTTGGTAGAATCTCCTTGGTTGACGTGTATTTTTTACCATCGCTTGTGATTACCGTTAGTTGGTATTGCTTACCCGGTACGGCCTGAAATTCATTAACCGATGTATACACGTTATTGCTTTGCACAAAGGGATATTCAACGCCATCACTGTCAGTTACAAAAACATTGGCATTTTCTTCAAAAGTAGGGCCGAAATCTTCAAAACGGTAGGTTCTGGAAACTTTTATGGTTTGTTTTTGAAGGATGTTTGTAATAGTTGCTTCCACGACTAAGGCATCTTCAAAGGTATTGGTTTCCATTTTATACGGATCGGTACAGTTGGTCAAACCGATACAGATAAGAAATAGCAATGTTAGTCTGGTTAAAAATATTTTTTTCATAACGTATTCGTCTCGTTAAAATCTGAAATTATAAGTAATAGTTGGAACAGGGATCGAGAAGATAGAAGTTTTATATCCTTTAACCTGTCCGTTTTCTGTTACAAAGTATACGGAATACGGGTTGTTACGTCCCAGAACGTTATAAACCGAGATATTCCAGAAACTGTGTGCCAGTTTTTTAATTTTATGGTTGCCTTCAATATTTAGACCGATATCCATACGATAATAGTCTGGAATTCGGAATTCATTTCGATCACTATACAGCGTATATTCTGCATTTCCAAACTGGTACTTTCCTACAGGATAGGTAATAGGTCTACCGGTTTGATAAATGAAATTCATCGATAAGCTGTAACGTTTTGTAAATTTATAATTTAATACGGCACTAAAATCATGTGGTTTGTCAAAATTTGCAGCAAAGAAAGCGCCGTTGTTTACTTTTTCCTCATCAAATGGACTGTCCAGTTTGATCAAGGTTCTGGAATAGGTATATCCAACCCATCCGTTAAGTTTTCCGGTAGTTTTCTTTAGCAATAATTCGATACCATAGGCTTTTCCTTCACCTTGTAATAATTCGGTTTCGATGTTTTTGTTTAGCATGATTTCTGCACCTACTTTATAATCCAGTATGTTGTTCATACGTTTGTAGTAACCTTCTAAACTCACTTCATACATTTCGTCTTTAAATGTTTTGTAAGCACCCAAAGAGATCTGTTGCGCATCCTGCGGTTTTACATTGATATCGGATAATTTCCATACATCGGTTGGCGCCTGTGTCGTGTTACTCGATAAAAGGTGCATGTACTGATACGTTTTATCATAACCGGCTTTGATCGAAAAATCGTCGGTAAAAGCATACTTAATAGCTAATCTCGGTTCGAATCCACCGTAGGTTTTTACGACTTCATTGTTGCCAAACGTTTGGATTTCGGCAACGGTTTCATTGCTTTTTGGTAACCCTTCTTCGTAAATACGTTGGTTGGACGCGCCCAAAGCTGCAAATACAGAATAACGCAATCCGATATTAAAGGATAGCTTGTCATTGAATTTAAAGTTGTCGGCAATATAAAGAGCCGATTCCAGTCCTTGTTGTTTGTCAAGTGCGATAGGAACCAATTTCGAATTTTCGCCGATAGGATCCATGAAACCAGGATTTACACCGTATAGTTTACTGGAGATACCATAATTGAAAGTATGCTTTTTATTATAGTCATAGTTAAACTTCAACTGTGCTTGTGTTTCGTCAATTTTATAACCATAGTTAAACGCTCTCTGGCTTTCGGCTTTATCAAAATCAATATTGAATTTATATTCCGAATTAGTCAGAATTAAGGAACCTTTGTGTTTTTCATTAAAATTGTGATTCCATTTCAAAGTTGCCAGTCTGTTACTGTATTTGTAAATCGAATCCGAAGTGATACTAAAAGCATCACGGCTGTAATAGAAAGTCGCCTCAATATCGTTATTGTCGTTAATTTTATGATTGTATTTTGTAATAATATCAAAGAAATTCGCCTGACTGTTTTTTAAGGATGGCTCGTTAAGCGATTTTAAAATCCAATCGGAATAGGTAGCACGACCACCAACCAATAAACTTGATTTTTCTTTTACAATCGGAGTGGTCACCATTAAATTACTGGTCACAGGTCCAATACCACCTTCTCCGGAGAATTTGGTTGTATTTCCTTTTTTTGTAGAAATATCGAAAACAGATGATAATCTTCCTCCGAATTCAGCCGGGATACTACCTTTATAGATATCGGCTTTGTCGATGGTGTACGGATTAATAGCCGAGAATAAACCGAAGAAATGCGCCGGATTGTATAGCGTGGCATTATCCAACAGGAAAAGGTTTTGATCCTCTTTACCACCACGAACGTTCACACCTGAAGAACCTTCACCAGCCGATTTAATACCCGGAATAGTGGTGGCAATTTTTAGAATATCGCGTTCTCCCAATACGGTTGGAACGTTTTTAAGATCTTTTATGTCGATTGAAGTTACACCGGCGATTGCGGCTTTGGCGCCTTCTCGTTTTTTACCACGTACGTTAACCTCTTCCAATAGGGTAACATTTTCGGTGATGTTTAAGTTAAGTGTACCATTATTGTACATCATAATTTTACGCGTCACTTTTTTATGGGTAAAGGATTCTACTTCCACCACATTTAAACCCGACGGAAGTTGTATACTATAGTGTCCGGTATCATCGGTCATCGCTGTAGCTTCGTTGTTTGGGGTTTTTATGATCACATTAGCAATTGGCTCTCCGTTTTTGGTGTTTTTGATATAGCCGGAAAGCTCAAACGTTTTTCGTCCGCTTACTTTCGCTTCTTTTCCGATTAATGAAACGGAATTGTTTTTAGAATCGCCACCGGTAGCGTCGTCATATTGTTGGTAAAATACAGGATCACCCTGAATCACCACTTCGTCACTTTTACGCGTAGTGGTTTCGCCAAAATAATTGTCGGCCAGCTTGGAATAAATAATACTATTGTTGGTAAGAATCACATTATTCTTATCGACAAAAAAGTTAAGGTCAGTATTACTAAAAACTTCAGTCAGGATCTCATCTAGTGATGCCTGATTAAAATTTTTGGTGATACGAATGTTTTTATAAATCTCCAGCCAGGAGTTGTCGAAATAGAATTTATAGCCAGAGGCCGCTTCTATTTTGTTCAAGGCTGTCGGGACATCAGAATTGTTCAGTTCCAGGGATAATTTTTGTTTTTCCTGAGAAAAGGCAGCCTGACTGTACACGAGGATGAACAGAGCAAGTAAAATTTTCTTCATTACGGATGGTTAGTTTCGAGTAGGGAATTGATTTTGTGGATTAGATCGTCATAGAATAGGTATTTGTTTTCCTTTTCCTGTGATTTGTTTTGACTGTACAAATCGTTAATTTTCTTTTTCAGGTCCGGAAATAAGGCGATAAGATCGCTTTTGGAAGCTATTTTGTGATAGGTGTCATTACGATAGATATAATACTCATTATTGTCTTCAAACTCATTGTATGTGCGGGTGCCATTAACGATTTCCCGTCTGTCTTTATGATGTTTGATATAGAAATTAAAGTTGTTGCCTTTTAGATTTTCTTCATAATAACCTTTTATAAAAGTGATCATTGGGGAAACCTTTTTTCCAAGGTTGACAAACTTTTTGTTGTTGATTGTAAACGCATCTACATTTTGCGGAATAAGCTCGATCCCGATATTTCCGGACTCGAGTGATGGTTTGTAAACCAAATTATCCTGATATAGGTCGTATTTTATCTCTATGTCATAATAATATTGATTTTCATACAATACAGTCGCCTTAAGCGGCGTGTCTGATAAATAATAACGATGCTTCCCGTTTAAAAGAGGATAGGGATTGGTGTGGTAGTAACCATTATTAATGGCTAAGCCTTGTTTGCCAACAAGACTGTCATGCATTTTTGTAATATACCGTTCTTCGGACTGTGCCTGAGTTTTATAAAAACCAAAAAATAGGGTATAAATTATTATAATGCATAATTGTTTGGGTGGGTTTTTGAGGATCATTTATAAAATAAAAGTTTTGATTGATAATATAGCAGACTGCCAAAAGTAGGAATAATATCGAATCAAAAAATTATTTTGAAAACTTTAACATTTTTTCTCACGAAAGGGAAATAAAAGTAAAAGCCCCGATTCAATAAAGGATCAGGGCTTTTTATGAATTAATTTTATAAAAAATTAACCTTGTTGCGGTGTGTCTTTTTTCTCCTCCGGTTTGTTTTCTCTTGGAGGTCTTGGCAATAAAGCTTTTTTAGAAACTTTTGCTTTTTTGGTTTTCGGATCGATACCCATGTACTTCACGTCAAATACATCTCCGATTTTAATTACATCGGCTACGTTTTCAACGCGTTTCCAGTCTAATTCCGAAACGTGAAGTAAGGTTTCTTTACCCGGTACAAATTCTACTACTGCTCCGAATTCAAGAACTTTAACCACTTTTACAGTGTAGGTTTCGCCTTCTACAGGAGAGAAAATAGTATTCTGGATCGAGCTGATCGCTTTTTCCATTCCGGCAGCATTGGTTCCAAGGATTTCGATGATACCCAAATTACCTTCTTCGTTGATAACGATAGTAGTTTCGGTTTCAGCTTGTAAAGCCTGGATGTTTTTACCACCTGGTCCGATAACGGCACCGATGAAATCTTTAGGGATTTCAATTTTAATAATTTTCGGAGCTTTCGGTTTAACGGTAGGGTTTGGCTGTGCAATAGTTTCGGTAATTTTACCTAAAATATGCAAACGTCCGTCACGAGCCTGTTCAAGGGCTTTTTCCATGATATCGTACGCCAATCCTTCGATTTTGATGTCCATCTGACAAGCCGTGATACCATCGGCAGTTCCGGTAACTTTAAAGTCCATATCTCCTAAGTGATCTTCATCACCAAGGATATCGGATAATACAGCCCAACGGCCTGTTTTATCGTCTGAGATAAGTCCCATTGCAATACCCGAAACCGGCTTGCTGATTTGAATACCGGCATCCATCAACGCTAGTGTTCCGGCACAAACCGTAGCCATCGAAGAGGAACCGTTCGATTCCAATACTTCTGATACTACACGGATAGTGTAAGGACAATCAGCAGGAATCATATTTTTTAAAGCACGTTGTGCCAAGTTTCCGTGACCTACTTCTCGACGGGAAGTTCCTCGTAAAGGTTTTGCTTCACCGGTTGAGAATGGTGGGAAATTATAGTGAAGATAGAATCTTTCTTCTCCTTGTTCAGAAGGTAAATCAATAATATTCGCTTCTCTTGAAGTTCCAAGAGTAACGGTAGCTAATGCTTGTGTTTCACCTCTGGTAAATACAGCCGATCCGTGTGTAGAAGGAAGGTAGTTTACTTCGCTCCAGATAGCGCGGATTTCAGTAGTTTTTCTTCCGTCAAGACGTAATCCTAAATCTAAAATTACATTACGAACGGCTTCTTTTTGTGTTTTAGAAAAGTATTTGGAAACCAAATCTCCGTTTTCTGCTAATTCTTCTTCTGTAAACAGGGCGATTACTTCTTCTTTAACAAGGGCGAATTTTTCACCTCTTTCTTGTTTTGAAGTTCCTTCCTGTGCGATTGCATAGCATTTGTCGTAGGCAGCTTCTTTTACTTTTGCATAAATAGCCTCATCATTTTTCTCTTGCTCATACGTACGTACTTCGGTAAGACCTAAAGCAGCACGTAGTCTGATCTGTGCATTGATTTGCGCTTTAATGGCTTCGTGTGCAAATTTGATTGCTTCCACCATTTCTTTTTCGGAGATTTCTTTCATTTCTCCTTCTACCATGGCAACGGAATCCAAAGAAGCTCCGATCATCATATCGATGTCCGATTTTTCTAAATCCTGTTTGCTAGGGTTGATCACGAATTTTCCGTCGATACGACCCACACGTACTTCAGAGATATACGTTGAAAATGGAATGTCGGAAACAGCTAATGCAGCAGAAGCAGCCAAACCGGCTAATGAATCGGGCATCACATTTTCGTCGTGCGACATTAATTGGATCATTACCTGCGTTTCAGCATGGTAATCGTCCGGGAATAACGGGCGTAAAACACGGTCAACAAGACGCATGGTTAAAACTTCGCTATCACTTGGACGTGCTTCACGTTTAAAGAAACCACCCGGAAAACGTCCGGCTGCGGCAAATTTTTCGCGATAATCTACTGTTAATGGTAGGAAATCTACTGGACTGGCAGTACGGGCAGATACAGCAGTAGCTAATAACATTGCATCGCCCATACGAACCACGACAGAACCGTCTGCTTGTTTGGCTAGTTTTCCTGTTTCGATAGTGATTGTTCTTCCATCACCTAAATCGATAATTTCTTGGGTAACCTTAGGAACCATAAAATTAATTTTAATTCTTAATTAGACAAATGGGTTTTAGTTGTGTTGTTGTCGTTGTTGTTGTGTAGTTGTCTAATACCCAATGAAAAACCAAACTTTTTTCTGTCAAAATATACAAAACAAAAAGAGGCGCGCAGGCGCCTCTTTTCAGTGATTATTTTCTGATGTTTAATTCTTTGATAATCTCACGATATCTGTTGATATCTTTTTTCTTTAAGTAGTCAAGAAGACTTCTTCTTTTACCTACCAATTTCACTAGCGAACGCTCTGTGTTATAATCGTGACGATTAATTTTTAAGTGTCCGGTTAAGTGGTTAATTCTGAATGTGAATAACGCAATCTGTCCTTCTGCAGAACCTGTGTTAACTGCATTTCCACCGTGCTTTGCGAAAATGTCCGCTTTAACTTCTTTAGTTAAATACATGCTAATATTATTTAAATGATTATTATGTAGTGAATTAGGAGATGTCCTATTTCGTGTGCAAAGGTAGCTTTATTTTTGGAACTAACAAATAAAAACAGGAAACAATGTTAAAAAAGTTGTGCAACTTCCTGATTTACAAATTCCAGAAAACGCTCGTCTGCCGCTGTGAACGGATCCAGTACATGCGAGTCGATATCGATCTGACCAATATTGACTCCATTTACAAAAAGCGGTACCACGATTTCCGATTTTACCGTAAGACTACAGGCAATATAATTGTCCTGCGCTTTTACATCGGGAACCACAAAATTCTGATTGGAAACCGCCACTTGTCCGCAAATACCTTTTCCAAACGGAATCACAGTATGATCGGTTGCAGCGCCAACATAAGGGCCTAATACCAGTTCTTCCTTATCGCCGTTGCGGAAATAAAAACCTACCCAGTTGTAATATTCAATATGATCCTGTAAAAGCTGACAGATGTTTTTCAATTTTTCATCTCTGCTATCATTGGCATCGGCTACAATTGCCTTTACTTTTGGTTCTAATTCTTGAAATTTCATAACATTCTTTTTGCAAAAGTATTTATTTGAAGCATTTTAATTTTTATATTTTTGTTAAAAATAAAGCGGTTTGAAAAATCTATTCCTCCAGTATAAGCCATTTTTTATCTTTCTGATGAAATTTCTGTTGCTCTATATTATACTTACAGTGGTGTATAAGTTGTACCTCGGTCAGTATGATGCCGAGAAGTTTCAAACCGATGGCGTTACGACTTCAGTGGCTTTTCAGGTCGAAAAAACAATAGGCTTTCTTGGAGAACCGGTAACAACCGCGCCGAGTACTAAGGATGCATCGGTAGTAGTCCTGTTGCGCGACAAACCGATAGTGCGAATCATCGAAGGATGTAATGCGGTGAGTATTATGATTCTGTTCGCGGCTTTTATCTTTGCTTTTTCATCGGGTTGGAAAAAGACCTTCCTATATATTGTTATCGGAATTGCTCTGATTCATGTCCTTAATGTTTTAAGGATTGTTTTATTAACGATAGCTATAGATCGTTATCCGGAGCAGGAGCATTTACTGCACGGAGTGGTTTTTCCGTTGTTTATCTACGGTGTTGTTTTTATATTATGGGTACTTTGGGTTCAGAAATTCTCCGGATATGCTACAAAACGTGTGGAAAAATAAACAAACCATTTTAGGGATTCTGTTAGCGGTTGTATTGTTGGTCGTTATCCGGGCTTTTGAAAACGAACTTTTCTACGATCCGTTTCTGGAGTTTTTTAGAGGGACTTTCCAGAATGCGGTTTTACCAACTTACGAAACCGGGCGATTGGTAGTTAGTCTGTCATTGCGGTATTGGCTCAATACCGGGATATCCTTATTTATTATTTATATTGTTTTTAGAGAAAAATCACTGCTCCAACTTTCCGGGATATTGTATGTCTTCTTTTATATAGTACTATTAATGGTTTTTATCATAATGCTAAGAAGTTCGGAGAAACCGGATTATATGACGTTGTTTTACATTCGTCGGTTCTTGATTCAGCCGTTGTTCCTGCTATTATTCCTACCGGCATTTTACTATCAAAAGAAAAAATCGTAATATTTTTTGTACCTTTAAAGAAATGAAAAATCTATTTAAAGGATGAAAGTTGTTAAACAGTCGGGCGATATCGTGAAATTCGACAGTGAAAAACTGAAACGTTCCCTACAAATGTCCGGAGCCAGTCCGGAAAAAATAGAAGAGATTCTCAATATAATTGTCAATCAGCTTTACGATGGGATGCCTACCCGGAAAATAAACCGCCAGGCTTTTCAGCTATTAAAAAAGACATCAAAAGTACACGCGGCCCGTTATAATCTTAAAGCGGCGGTTCAGGCGTTAGGGCCGGCCGGTTTTTTCTTTGAAAAATATGTGGCGTTATTGTTTCAAAATGAAGGATATGCTGCCAAAACCAATCTGGTTTTAAACGGGAAATGTGTGACACATGAGGTGGATGTGCTGATTAAAAAAGACCAACGGATTGGCATGGTCGAATGTAAATTTCATAGCCGGAATGATATTAAATCGGATGTAAAAGTGCCGATGTATATTTTGTCCCGGTTTAACGATTTGAAAAGTAAGACCCATTCTATTTTTAGTCAGAGTGATACCATTACCCGATGCTGGGTGATTACCAATAACCGTTTTACAACCGAAGCCTTGCAATTTGGACGGTGTTCCGATTTAAAGATGGTTAGCTGGGATTATCCCGAAAAAGAAAGTCTGAAATTTAAAATAGAGGAAAGTGGCCTTTTCCCGATTACCTGTCTGACAACCCTGACGCAAAGCGAAAAGGAAAAATTATTGATCACCGGAGCTTTGCTGGCATCCGATATATCGGATAACAGTCAGTTGCTGGAAGATATAAATGTACATCCGAACCGCATTAAAAACATAATCCGGGAAGCTTCGGCATTATGTGAACACATCGGAAATCAAAGTAAAATTTTTAACGATTAGCGTATGAAAGTTCAGTTTTTAGGTGCCGCCGGTACGGTAACCGGTTCCAAAACACTTATCGAAAGTGATAATGGTACTCGCATTTTGGTTGATTGCGGTTTGTTTCAGGGTGGAAAATTATTGCGGAGTTTTAACTGGAATCCACTATCCGTATTACCTTCAACCATCGATTATGTATTGCTCACGCACGGTCATTTGGATCATTGTGGATGGCTGCCGCGATTGGTTAACGAAGGATTTGATGGAAAAATCTTTTGTACCGGGCCTACCAAGTCGATCAGTAATCTGATTTTGCAGGATAGTGCCAAGATTCAGGAAGAGGAAGCCGAAAAAGCCAATAAAGAACACTATTCAAAGCACGACCCGGCCGAGCCGCTCTACACGGTCGAACAAGCCGATAAAGTACTACCGCATTTTAAAGTCATAGCCATCGATACGCCTTTTGAATTGGAAGCGGGCGTAACGGCGACCTATTTTTATGCGGGTCATATTCTGGGTGCTTGTTCCATTACATTGGAGATTGATGGAAAAAAACTCGTGTTTTCGGGCGATATCGGACGCGACAATGATGTATTGTTGTATCCGCCGGTACATCCGAAACAAGCCGATTATATTTTTCTGGAAAGTACCTACGGAAACAAAAAGCATCCGGACAACGATCCGAAAGCCGAATTGGAAGCCTGTATTAACGAAACCTACGAAAATGGTGGTAATGTGGTGATTCCAAGTTTTGCGGTCGAAAGGGCGCAAAGTATCATGTATCTGATCTGGCAACTTAAAAAAGAAGGGCGAATACCCGATATGCCGTATATTATTGATACGCCAATGGGGATTAAAGTCCTGGATATTTTTACCGACAATGAAAAATGGCACAAACTGAAATGGGAGGAATGTACCGGAATGTGTGAAATGTTTACGATGATCACCAATTATGAAGAAACAATCGAAGCGATCTACGACGATCGTCCGAAGGTAGTAATAGCCGCCAGCGGAATGATCACCGGAGGACGTGTTTTAAGTTATCTGGAACGCTATATCGTCCGACCGGAAACGACCGTTGTTATCGTAGGTTATCAGGCCGAAGGAACCCGTGGTCGAAAATTACTGGAAGGCGAAAAGGAAATAAAAATTTACGGACGTTATTATCCGGTGGAAGCAAAGGTTGTCGAGATTGAAGGCTTATCGGCACATGGCGATCAGGACGATTTGGTAAACTGGCTGTCGGAACTGGAAAATAAACCGAAAAACATATTTCTGGTACATGGCGAAGCCGACAGTTTTACCGAATTAAAAGCGACCATCGAAGCGAAATACGGTTATGAATGTATCATTCCGGAACTGGAACAAAGTATCGAATTATAAAGTCATTAACACAGTACTACAAAAAAAGTACTATTTTTGTGGCAATGAAAATTAAAAAGCACATTAGTATACTTATAGCAATGCTGATATTGGTCTCCAATGTCGGACTCGCTTTTAATGTGCATTATTGCGGTGGTGAAATCGCCTCGGTTTCATTGGCCTACAAATCGGAAATGCCGTGTATGGAAACATCCGATTCGGACAGTTCCTGTTGTGCCGCCACCGAAAAAAAAGACAGCTGTTGTTCCAATAGTAAAGTCGACTTAAAGAAAAGTACTACCGATAATATTATTGTAAAAAGCTTCCAGCTTGACTTGGGTGCTTTTACCATTGCCGATAACTGGAAACCGGTTGTCGATAGCGAAGTGGAGGAAGTAGTGGTAAAAAGCGATATTCCGTCTTTTTACTGCGATAGTAACGCGCCACCACTCTTTAAACTCTACTGCCAGTATATTTTTTACGCCTGATTTTTAATGCTTTGAAATCCTGCGCACGTTGCGCATACCTTACATTCAAACATTAAAAATTAAATTATGCACAAGAACTTTATGTTTTTTCTGCTGCTGTTTGTCAATTTTGTAACAGCGCAAGAAAATGTAACAGGTACGATTACCGATGAACACAATCTGCCTGTAATTGGAGCTTCCGTTACCTGGAAGGATACCACAATTGGAGTAACCACCGACGAAAACGGTGCTTTTAGTCTTCCGTATTCCAAAGACAATCATCTATTGGTGATTAGTTATGTGGGTTATGAGACACAAACACTTGAAATTCACGAACCGAAAGCGGTTAAAATAAATATTAAACCCTCAAAAACACTGGGCGAGGTTGTTGTACAAACCAAGCGAAACAGTCTGCAGAAATCGTATGTTAAAACGGCTAATGTCGTTACGATGAGCAGTAAAGAATTGCTTAAGGCGGCTTGTTGTAACCTTTCCGAAAGTTTTGAAACCAATCCGTCGATTGATGTGAACTTTTCGGATGCGATTTCCGGAAGCAAGCAGATCAAAATGCTGGGATTAACCAGTCCGTATATTCTGATTGCCGAAGAAAACATTCCTTCTGTACGCGGTGCGTCACAAGCGTATGGTTTGTCTTTTACACCGGGAACCTGGGTCGAAAGTATTCAGGTAACCAAAGGAGCCGGAAGCGTGGTAAATGGCTATGAGAGTATCTCCGGTCAGATCAATACCGAATTGATCAAACCTGCGAATGATATTCCGTTTTTCCTGAATGCCTATGGATCGACCGACAGTCGTTATGAGTTAAATACCCATTTTAATAAAAAAATATCCGACAAATGGAGTAGTAGTCTTTTCCTGCATGGAAATGCGCGTGTCGCTAAAAACGATATGAATAACGATGGTTTTCTGGACAATCCTTTGGGAAAACAAATCAACGTGCTCAATCGTTGGCAATATAGTGATGCCGAAAAAGGCTGGGTAAGCTTTATCAATCTTCGCTATATGCGTGATGAAAAACAAACCGGACAAGTAGATTTTGATCCGGATCGGGATAAATTTACCAACAACTATTGGGGTTCCGAAATCAATACCGATAAAGTAGACCTTTCCACAAAAATCGGATATGTATTTCCGGATATGCCGTACCAGAGTATCGGATTCCAGAACTCTTTTAATTACCACAAACAGGAGTCTTATTTTGGGTTTAATCAGTATAATATTCAGCAAAACAGCTTTTATTCCAATCTGATTTTTAACTCGATTATCAGCAATACACTGAATAAATTTTCGACCGGATTAAATTTTACTTCCGATGATTATAACGAATACGTATTTGTAGGATCAGGCATGGATGTGAGTCGTCGTGATAACTCTATCGGAGCTTTTTTTGAATATACCTACGACAATACGGATAACTTTAGTTTGGTTGCCGGAGCGCGTTATGATGTTCACAACCGATTAGGGGCTTTCTTTACACCGCGTTTGCACCTGCGATACAATCCGTGGGAAAAAGCGGTTTTCAGAGCGTCGGCGGGAAGAGGAAAAAGAAGTGCGAATATCTTTGCCGAAAACCAACAACTGTTTGCTACTTCAAGAGCGTTTAACATTCTGAATACAGGTGGAAAAATTTACGGATTGGATCCGGAAATCGCCTGGAATTATGGGGTGAGCTTTATGCAGGGCTTTAGTCTTTTTGGGAAAACAGCTGAGGTAAGCGTCGACTTTTATCGTACCGATTTCGAAAATCAGGCGGTAGTCGATTTATATGCGAGTCCGCAACAGGTATTGTTTTATAATTTAGACGGGAAGTCGTATGCGAACAGCTTGCAATTGGAGTTTAACTACGAATTTTTCAAGCACCTGAACCTGCGTACGGCCTATAAATATTATGACATCCAGACGGATTATTTAAGCGGAGCCAAAGAGCGTCCATTGCAAGCCAAACACCGTGTTTTCGCGAATCTGGCCTACGAAACACATATCAAAGAAAAAGGACAACAATGGAAATTTGACTTTACCTATAACTGGATGGGAGAACAACGTTTACCCAATACAGCCGACAACGCATTATTACGCGACCGTTTGCCGGATTATTCACCGTCATTTTCGGTAATGAATGCCCAGATTACCCGAACCTTTTCCAGTACGTTCGAAGTATATGTAGGAGGTGAAAACATTGGAAATTATAAACAGAAAAAAGCTATTTTAGGAGCGGAAAACCCATTTGGTCCGTCATTTGATAGTTCGATTATCTATGCACCGGTATTCGGACAGATGTATTATGCCGGATTGCGATTTAAAATTAAATAACTAAAATTAGAAACCATGAAAAAAATAATAGTAGTGCTTTTACTGTCGTTGGTAGGATTTGCGGCACAGGCACAGGAAAAGAAAAACAAAAATGGAAAACACGATATTGCTGTAAAAGGGAATTGCGAGATGTGTAAAAAGCGTATCGAAAAAGCTGCTTATGCGGTTCCGGGCGTTAAATCGGCGATATGGACGGCCGATAGTCAGTCGTTACATGTGATCATGAACGAAGAAAAGGCGACGCCGTTACAGATTCAGGAATCGATAGCCAAAGCCGGACATGATGCCGGAGAGGTAAAAGCCAGCGCCGATGATTATGGCAAGTTGCACAGCTGTTGTCAATATGAACGATAAAATTAAAATCCCGATTCGAAAGAGTCGGGATTTTTTTATGAATGAATCGAAATAACGATACTGTGACTAAATCATCATTGTAAAGGACAAGAAGGGAATTGTGTTGCGATGAGCTGTTGAAAATGAATACATTGTGTTTTGTTTTTAAGATGGACGGAGTGTTAAATGATTTTTAAAGTTCGGATATTTTCAGAACTTTTTGTACTTTTGAAATGAGGATAATAGGACGGAAAATAATTTTAAAATTAAAATGGAAGAATATCGGAAATAAAAAACTGGGTAATGCAATTGATCAATTACTAACAGATTTAGAAGCATTCGATTTTAAAGTTGCGACTATAACGAATAGTAGAAAAGATGCAGATTGTGTACATAGTGAAGGTTTTTATTTTTTAATATTCATATCCATAGAACACTAATTCTGATAGAACTGGATGATGAAGGAGAGGCGACCATTGTTTGGGCCGGATCACATCAGGAATATGAAAGGACTTTTAAAAACAATAAAGCCACTATTGAAAAATGGTTGCGTGCTAAAAATTATATCGAATGATAAATACCGATTTTACAATAGAAGAATTTATCAAGAAAGGGGAAATCACTGATGAACTGGAATTGGAACGCGCGTTAATTGCCGACCGAAAACTCCGACTACTGGCAAAAGATAACCTTTATTTTAAAAACCTTAGAAAAAAACTAAGAAATTTAATTGAAGCATACGAACGCAAAGAGTGGTCGGATATAGGACAATTAACGGATGAAAAACTGGCAGAAAGTGCCTTTTGGGAAAACGTAGCGGAACAGGAACGGATTTTTATGGAAAAAAGAAAACAACAAATCCGAAAAGAATTAAAAATCCGGAATCTGACACAACAAGATCTAGGACATCTATTAGGGCATAAAAGCAAAACACATATGTCGGAATTAATGAACGGAATAAAACCGTTTACCTTAAAAGATTTGGTACTGATAAATCAATTGTTGCGGATCGATATAAAAGAATTGATTCCTGTTTTTCTGTCAAAAGAAGACAGGATTCGGGTACAATCGGCAATGGCGAAACTGGGTAAACCTCAGATCAAATTATGCAGCTAGAATAAAATAAAACAGGTACTTCTTCTATAATCTAAACGAGATACCGTTATCCTACTGCAGGAATGAAAAATTAAAATCCCGATTCGAAAGAATCGGGATTTTGTTATAAAAAACATAAAAATACCGGGAATGTAGCCATTCCGACTGCGTTTTCCATGGCATTTTGACTCGAAAAAGGTATATTTGTGACAATAGGTCGGGAGTGATAAAAATCCATTTTAGAGGAGCAATGTTATGGAGAGGGATTTTCGAAACCGACTGCCTATCGCCTGAAAACTCACTTTACTACATTTATGAAAACAACTAACATTTTAGCGACAGGATTGCTGCTGCTAGGGTTTTGTATGCCACAACATTTGCAGGCTCAGGACTTTTTTAAAGACAGGAAACTCAACCTGAACGAAGACGGTTCCAATTATGTAAAATTTACATTCCTTACTCAGGCCTGGTTACGCCATCAGGATTTTAATCCCGGATCGACAATCAATGGAGTAGCGCAGGATAACGGTACCGATATCGGAATCCGCCGCTATAGAGTACAAATGTACGGTCAGTTAACGGATCGTGTTTTTATTTATACCCAATTCGGCGAAAACAACTTTAACAATATGTCCGATCGGAAAGTGGGCTTTTTTGTACACGATGCGATGGGTGACTATGCGATAGACAAAGAAAAGCTGTCTTTGGGTATGGGATTATCGGGTTGGAGTGGACTGGCGCGTTTTGCATCGCCTTCGGCAGGAACGATTCTTGGCGTAGATGCACCCTTGTACCAACAAAGTACCAATGATGTAACCGATCAGTTTTTGCGAAAGCTATCGGTATTTGCCAAAGGAAAACTCGGGAAATTGGATTACCGTATTGCAATGGCCAAACCGATGAACATTCAAAAATCGGCTAACTATAACCCAACTGTTACGACCAATGCCACTTTTTCTTCCGAACCGCCCAATATGCAATGGAACGGTTATTTCCAGTATCAGTTTAAAGACCAGGAATCCAATCAGACGCCTTATATGACCGGAACCTATTTAGGAAAGAAAAAAGTGTTGAATGTCGGCGCCGGATTTATCTATCAAAAAGACGCTATCTGGCGACTGGGAACAACCAATGATACGATTCGTGAAAATATGGTGCATTTGGCGGCAGACGTATATTATGATGCTCCGATAGGCAGTAGAGGGGAAGCGATTAGTGCTTATGGTAGTATCACACATTACGATTTTGGGAAAAACTACACCCGTAATGCCGCGGTGATGAATCCTGCAAATGGTACCAAAGACCCGACTATTTTAAACGGAAGCGGTAATGGTTTCCCGATGTATGGCACCGGAACCATTTTGTATGGTCAAATCGGATACAAGCTAAAAGACAATTTGATCGGAAAAACGACTTTAATGCCGTATGCTTCATTACAACATGCGAATTATGAACGACTCAATCGCGCGATGCAGTTTTACGATGTAGGGGTCAACTGGTTATTGTCCGGACATACGTCCAAATTTACCGTTGCTTATCAAAGTCGACCGGTTTACCATACAAACGGTGATTACCTGGATCGAAAAGGTGCGATCATTGCGCAATATCAGGTGTTCTTTAATTAAGACTATAAAAAAACCGAAGTGCAAGCTTCGGTTTTTATTTTATAACTGGATTGTTTTTTCTTCGGAAATAAGTTCTCCGTCAGAACCAATACCTTCAATCTTTACTTTAATGCTTTTCTGGTTGTAATTCGGAATAGAAAAAAGGAAATCTCCATTTTGATCCGTTCGGACATCCGGAATCCAGTTAATCGTTCCGTAGTTGATAAATCCTTCATCATAATCCTGATAATACGGATTTTTAAAATCTTTCGGATCCTGAGCGGCTCTTTTTACAACGTAGGATTGGGCTTTTGATGCCGCTTTGTCTGTTCCCATATAGCGTTTGGTATAAATACGGATAAAACCGCTTCCTCCTTCCATGCCCATTCCATAGCCACTTTTACTGATATAGATTTCGTCGACCATATCCAATGACATTCCAATAAGCATTGTTAAATCCGGTTGTAAAGGTACATCATCTACAAAAATGGCAGGGGAAGGATTACCTCTCAGGGATCGGGTAATTCGATTGTTAATATAAACAGAACCGTTTTGATAGATCACATCAAAGCCGTTGGCACCGATAAATGAAAGGATTTCGCGATACGAAGCAAAATCACCACTACTGATTTTGTAACCTCTCGCCATGGAATTGTTATACCGGCCTATATTTTTTAAAGGAGGTGGTGTTTTTGCTTTTTTCTTAATAGTCACATTATCCAGCTGAATTGCTTTTTTATTTTGGATTTGAGGTATTGCAAGTGTTTTGGTTTCCGTAACAGCATCGGTATGGCATAGAAAATCTGGTTTTGGAAGCGGTTTTAAAAACGGGCTTTGTCCGTCGAGAACCTGAATTGACATAGGGAGATTTTCGGTCATCCCATTTTTGTTATATAAGGTTAAGGATACGGAAGCCGAATCGTACAAGATAGCATTGTTAAAAATAAATTCGTTTTTATCGTTGATATCCGATTTTTTTCGGACACTATTATAAAAAGAACCCATTTGTACGTAGTAGTCACCTTTATTGGTGATTTTTTTATTGATTGTTCCTTTAATGGTGACTCCAACTTCAGATTTATAGGTTTCGGTCGGAATGGGAGACTTTGATATCGTTTCAAAATCGTATTTTGGTTTTTGTGTGATCAGATACGTATCCAGTTCGTAGTGTTTTCCTTTTGAAAAATCGGAAAGATAATAGGACGTATTGGCTATCATAGGGTTGTCCAGATAGGACGAAAATACAAAGTTGTCGTATAAGGATCGTGCATTTCCGATAGCGGCTGTTTTTTCGGGTAACACAGATATGCTTAGACTGCCAAAAGGAATAGTGGACTTGCCTTTAAAATAGAGCGTGTCATTTCGGGTTTCCGACAGGGATATTGTTGCTTTTTTGACCAGATCATACGGTTTAAAAATAAGACGCTCGGCTAACTTTTTATTGTTGGCATCAATCAGTACCAAAGTATTGATTCCGTTGTAAAAATGTTGGTTATCGATGGTGAATGTATCTTCCGTTGTACCTTTTTTAAGCGTCAATTTTTCAATCAGAGACACTTTTTCGTCCTGTTGGATTATAAGCGAAAGCGCTACATCAGAATTGGACGGACTTGAGGTTTTGAGTGTTAAGAAAGCTCTGTCGGACGATGTATAATTATTGATACTAAATGTGAAATTCGAGGTTTTAAAAGTCGGTAATGCAAAAGTTTGTGTGTTGTTTCCGATGGTAAAAACCGCTTTGTAAGGCGCGTTGTAAGTTTGAAGTAAGTCAAATCGGCCGATACCTTTTTCATTAGTCGAAAAACTGGTTACCACAATTCCTTTGGCATTTATGACAGAACCGTTTTTAACGGCAATGGGATTTCCGTTACAATCCGTTATTTTAATAGCAATCGTGTTTGAGTTGTTTTCTAAGAAGACACCGCCTTCAGGGAAGAATTGTACTGTAAGCGCCTTCAGGTTCGCAACGGTATTTGTGTTGACAGTAGTTGCATCAACGGGATTTAAGATCGTAATGGGGTATACCGTGGATTCATCTTCCTGAAAATTATTCATAAAGTTAGTATACGCCCTGATATAATACTTTCCGGATTTAATTTTTTTATCTGGTCGGATATAGCCTTCGAAGGTTCCATAGCTGAGATAGTACAATTCTGATTGTATTTTTAGGCCTTGTTCGTCTAGTAAATCTATATAGATATTGGTTGTTTTGGTCGATGGTATTTTGCTTTTCTCTTCGATAAAATAGCCTTTAAACCAAATGCTTTCCTCATTCAGATATACCGTTTTGTTGAGATGCAAGTGAATTTTTTCCCGATCGGATTTAAAATAATTACTGTAGCTTGTTGTAATCTCTTTTTCGCGTTCGGTACCCGTTGTCGTTTGCGCCTGACTGCCATAGTATGTCATCATGACAAGAAAAATCATAAAGTAAGGTAATGATTTAGTCATAGTAGGTTTTTTCTCATTTTTGTGAAAATAAATATACAAAAAAAACCGTCACAATTTGTGACGGTTTTTTAAGATCTATTTTTAAGAAATTTTACATCATTCCCGGCATTCCGCCACCCATTGGCATTGCGCCAGCAGCGTTTTCCTCTTTAATTTCAATTAAGGCACACTCTGTAGTCAGGATCATACCCGATACCGAAGCAGCATTTTCAAGAGCTACACGGGTTACTTTTTTCGGATCGATAATTCCGGCTTTTAGCATGTCTACGTATTCGTCTGTTTTAGCGTTGTATCCGAAACTGTCTTTACCTTCGGCTACTTTGGCTACAACAACTGAACCTTCCAATCCAGCGTTTTCAACAATAGTACGTAACGGCGCTTCAACAGCACGGGAAACAATCTGAACTCCGGTTGCTTCGTCGGCATTATCGGCTTTAATATTAGCTAAAACCGTTTTAGCACGTAATAAAGCAACACCACCACCGGCAACAATTCCTTCTTCAACTGCAGCGCGAGTTGCATGTAAGGCATCATCCACACGGTCTTTTTTCTCTTTCATTTCCACTTCAGAAGCAGCACCAACATATAATACCGCTACACCACCTGCCAGTTTCGCAAGACGCTCCTGTAATTTTTCTTTGTCATAGTCGGATGTAGTCGTTTCCATCTGAGCCTTAATCTGGTTCACACGGTTTTTAATCATATCCGCTTCACCGGCACCGTTAACAATAGTTGTATTGTCTTTGTCGATGGTTACTTTTTCACACGTTCCCAACATATCCAACGTTGCGTTTTCAAGGTTGTATCCGCTTTCTTCAGCGATAACGGTTCCACCTGTCAGGATGGCAATATCTTCCAACATCGCTTTTCTTCTGTCGCCAAATCCCGGTGCTTTAACCGCAGCGATTTTTAAGGCTCCTCTTAGTTTGTTTACCACCAAAGTAGAAAGTGCTTCACCGTCTACGTCTTCAGCAATGATCAACAATGGTTTACCCGATTGTGCCACTGGCTCTAGGATTGGTAATAACTCTTTTAAAGACGATACTTTTTTGTCGTATAAAAGGATATAAGGTCTTTCTAATTCCACTTCCATTTTCTCCGGATTGGTCACGAAGTAAGGCGATAAATACCCTCTGTCGAACTGCATTCCTTCTACTACATCCACGTAAGTGTCGGTACCTTTTGCTTCTTCAACGGTAATAACACCTTCTTTTCCAACTTTTCCGAAAGCAGTAGCGATTAAATCACCAATTACATCGTCGTTGTTGGCAGAAATTGAGGCAACCTGTTTGATTTTATCTGTTGAGCTACCTACTTCCTGTGCTTGTTTCTGAAGATCGGCCACAATAGCTTCTACCGCTTTGTCGATACCTCTTTTTAAATCCATTGGATTGGCACCAGCCGCTACGTTTTTAAGACCTTCTTTTACGATAGCCTGTGCTAACACCGTTGCAGTAGTTGTACCGTCACCGGCTAAATCGTTTGTTTTTGAAGCCACTTCTTTTACCATTTGCGCTCCCATGTTTTCCAAAGTGTCTTTTAATTCCACTTCTTTCGCCACAGAAACCCCATCTTTTGTTACAGTTGGTCCACCAAATGATTTGCTGATGATTACATTACGCCCTTTAGGACCTAAGGTTACTTTTACTGCGTTTGCCAATGCGTCCACACCGCGTTTTAAACCATCGCGTGCTTCAATATCAAATTTTATATCTTTTGCCATTTTATGTCTTTATTTTAATTTATTATTTCGTTTAGGGTACCTATTAGATGATCGCCAAGATATCATCTTCTCTCATGATCAGGTAATCTTTACCGTCGAATTTTAAATCGGTTCCAGCATATTTTCCGTATAAAACAGTGTCACCAACCTTAACAGTTAGCGGTTCGTCTTTTTTACCGTTTCCTACAGCTACCACAATACCTTTCTGAGGTTTTTCCTTAGCTGTATCAGGGATGATAATACCGGAAGCAGTTTGCGTTTCAGCAGCTGCAGGTTCCACGATAACGCGATCTGAAAGGGGTTTGATGTTTAATGCCATAATGCTATGTTATTTTATGTTATTATTATTTAGATGCAATTTACTTTTCAGAAAGTATGCCAATTGCTAAAACTGACAGTTTTTTGTAAAAAAAAAATGCCAGCACTGACAGGCTGGCATTTTTCTAGCGATTGCTATATCTTATTTTTTAGCTTCTTCTGTTGGAGCTGCCGGAGCTGCTGCGTCAGTCGCTGCTGGAGTTTCTGTTGCTGCTGCCGGAGCCGCTGCTTTATCAGCTGCAGGTTTTGCCGGAGCTGCTGCTGCTGGAGCTGCTGCTGCTGGTGTACTATTGTCAATTAATTTAGAACCATTGTCACCCATACTTCCTGTAAAGCTTAAGCTGGATAATAAAATCAATACGATTAAGGCTGTAGCCAATGTCCAGGTACTTTTGTCAAGGAAATCATTTGTTTTCTGAACACCACCCATCATTTGAGAACCACCAAGGCTTGATGATAATCCTCCACCTTTAGGGTTTTGAACCATGATAACCACAATAAGTAAAAAACAAACGATTGTTATTAGTACTAAAAAAACTGAAAACATATTTTAATTTTTTAATTGTTATTTTGTTGTAATATCTTAATATCCGAAATTCGGTCTGCAAAGAAATGACTTTTTTCTGGATATTTCAAAATTAATATTTCATAAGCTTGAATTGCTTTCTGATATTTTTTTTGTTCAAGGTAAACTTTTGCCAGTGTTTCGGTCATCAGGTAGGAGGTGTCCTGCGAGGATTTCTCAATGTTTACGGGAGCTGATGGCGTATTTTTGACAGGCGTTATTTTTGGATTTGTCTCAATAAATTTGTCGATCAAATCTAATTTTTTCTTTTTCTCCGGATCAATTTCTTCTAAATCGGCTGGTTTTTCACGGTCGATAGGGCTGAATTTGGCCAGTTGTAACCATTCCTGGAACGAATGTTTTTCTTCTTTTGAGAATTCCAACGGTTTACCGATCTCCAGTTTTTCTGTAGCCGATTCAATTCCTGACGGTTCTGTTACGACCGGTTCCACTTCCGGTAATTCGGTTTCTACTATAGCTTCCGGTTCGGCTACGCGTATAGACGAACGGATGGATTGCTCCAACGCTGTTTCTACTTTGGGTTGCTCGGTAACGGATACTTCCGGTTCGGGCGTTTCTAGTTCCGGTTCGGCTTCTTTAATAGAAGAGCGAATGGATTGTTCCAACGGATCGACTTCCGGAACCGTTGTTTTGTCTTCTTCCGGTATAACAACTTTATACTGGTTGACAATGATATCGTGGATTACGGCTTCTTTTTCCTCAAAAAAAGCCTGCTGGATTGCGGTGAAATTATTTGAAGTAATAAATTCAAACAGTATACTCCGGTCAGTGGTATAAGCGGCTGTCTTTTTTAACTCCTGATTATAACGAAAACTGTTTTCATCGTAAAGCCCTTTAAGGTGAATTGCACGAGCCGCCTGAAAATAGGGGAACTGATGCAAAACCGCCTCCAGTTCGACCGTTTGCCGGGACTGGATGTTTTGGGGTTTGTTGAGTAAATAGGTTAAATCGTTTACGTTCAAAATAACAGTTTTAGAGTGTTACCACTTTGCTAGTGACTGGTTGAATACATCCTGAGTAATCCTTTCGAAAACAACATTCAGGGCTTCCGATAAACGGGAACCTACCAATTGCTCATTTCCTGGGAAATCATAATAGAACGAGAATCTTTTTTCGAAATCATCGTCCGATTTATTTTTATTGGTGAAACGTACGTTTACAGTGATCGATAGTCTGTTCTGATCGGCACCCTGATTGGCGTTCGAGCCCATAGGTGTGATACGGTAGTCGGTGATTTCACCTTCATAAATCAGATCGCCACCGGTATTGGTAAGACTCAGGTTTGTTTGATTCTGAATAATCTTTTGCAGTTCGAGTGTAAAAATTCGTTCGATACCCGGTTCAACCAAAGCGGCATTATTTTGAAAATAATTTACCTGAAATGTTTTGGCGTCTATTTTTCCGGTTCCGGTAAAATTATAAACGGAACAGCCGGTTAACAATAACAGGATCGGGACAATTAATATGTATTTAATAGCTTTCATTGTGTTACAAATCGAATTGCTTGATTTTTCGGTATAAAGTTCGTTCGGAAATTCCAAGCTCGTCTGCGGCGGCTTTTCTTTTTCCTTTATTGCGTTCCAGTGCTTTTTTGATCAGTTCAATTTCCTTTTGATCCAGTCGAAGGGAATCTTCTTCCTCAACCGCTTCGGCGATCAGATAATTTTCATCGTCATCGTCGTCAAATTCTTCCTGAATACTTTCCGAAGGCATCGGAATCACTTCCAGACTGGTTTGTTTTTCAAACGGAATTTCAGTTTCTTCGGCAGCACCATAAATGCGTTGGATCAGGTTTTTATTACTTTCCTGAACCTTGTTGGTATTCCCGTTTTGCATTAGTTCCAGCGTCAGTTTTTTCAGATCGTTCAGATCGCTTTTCATGTCGAAAAGAATTTTGTAAAGGATTTCCCTTTCGGAACTGAAATCGCTGTCGGCTTTTTTCTCGCTGATGACTGAAGGCAGATTGCTACCTTCCATCGGTAAATACGATTGTAAAGTGGCGAGTGAAATATCGCGACTGGTTTCCAGTACGGAAATCTGTTCGGCTACATTTCGCAACTGACGGATGTTTCCACTCCAGCGGTATTTGGTAAGCCATTGTACGGCACCTTCGTCTAATTTTAAAGGTGGCATTTTGTATTTATGAGCAAAATCGGATGCAAATTTCCGGAAAAGCAGGTGAATGTCCTCTTTTCGTTCGCGTAGGGGTGGAAGGTTGATTTCTACGGTACTCAAACGATAATACAAATCCTCACGGAATTTTCCTTTTTCGATGGCGCTAGTCATGTTGACATTAGTAGCCGCCACAATACGTACATTGGTTTTTTGCACCTGAGAAGAACCTACTTTGATAAATTCCCCGTTTTCAAGTACCCGTAACAAACGCACCTGAGTGGTTAGCGGTAATTCGCCTACTTCATCAAGGAAAATCGTACCACCGTCGGCCACTTCAAAATAACCTTCACGGGTTGCGGTTGCACCGGTAAATGCTCCTTTTTCGTGTCCGAACAATTCACTGTCGATCGTTCCTTCCGGGATCGCACCGCAGTTCACGGCGATATATTTCCCGTGTTTTCTATGGGAAAGGGAATGGATGATTTTCGGAATACTTTCTTTACCTACACCGCTCTCACCGGTTACCAATACCGAAATATCGGTTGGGGCAACCTGTATGGCTTTTTCGATGGCGCGATTGAGTTTCGGATCATTTCCGATGATTTCAAAACGCTGTTTTATGGCTTGGACGTTTTCCATGACAGAGGTTGTTTGGGTTATATTGATAGAATGGACCGGTTTACAACATTAATTCATGTCGGAATAACCGGTTGCTTCTCCTATTAGCGTTGCGGTAGTGCAATCGTTGATTTTTACCATAACAAAATCACCTACTTTGTAGTTTTCTTTAGGGAAAACAACCACCACATTCTCCGAATTTCTTCCGGACCAATGGGCGTCAGATCTTTTGGATGGTTTTTCGATTAGCACTTCTACCGTTTCGTTTAGGAAACGAGATGTTCGTTTATGACTCAGTTTTTGTTGTAAATCAACAATTTCCTGTAAACGACGTTTTTTAACTTCTTCCGGAACGTCATCCTCCATTTTACGAGCGGCCAGTGTTCCCGGTCTTTCGGAATAAGCAAACATATAACCGAAGTCATATTCTACATATTCCATAAGGGTTAAGGTGTCCTGGTGATCTTCTTCCGTCTCCGTTGGGAAACCGGTGATCATGTCCTGTGAAATGGAACAACCCGGAATAATGGTTTTGATTTTATCGACCAATGTCATGTACTCTTCACGAGTATGCTGACGGTTCATTTCCTGTAAAATTCGTGTACTTCCGGATTGTACCGGTAGGTGGATATAATTACAGATATTAGGATGCTTAGCGATGATATGCAATACTTCTTCGTGCATATCCTGTGGATTGGAAGTCGAAAAACGGAAACGCATTTTAGGATGTGCGATGGCACACATATCCAATAACTGGGCAAAATCTACCGCGGTTGCTTTTTGCATTTCGGTTGCTTTTTCAAAATCTTTTTTCAATCCGCCACCATACCATAAATAACTATCCACATTCTGACCTAAAAGTGTTACTTCTTTAAAGCCTCTACTGGCCAGATCGTTGATTTCTTCGAGGATACTTTGCGGTTCACGGCTACGTTCGCGACCACGGGTAAACGGCACTACGCAAAACGTACACATATTGTCACACCCTCTTGTGATCGACACAAAAGCGGTGATTCCGTTACTAAGTAAACGCACAGGAGAGATGTCACCATAGGTTTCGTCTTTAGACAAAATAACATTGATGGCATCGCGACCTTCGTCTACCTCTTTTAAAAGGTTTGGAATATCTTTATAGGCATCCGGGCCAACCACCATATCCACGATTTTTTCCTGTTCGAGGAATTGACTTTTCAGACGTTCGGCCATACAGCCCAAAACGCCCACTTTCATACCCGGATTTATTTTTTTTACGGCATTGTATTTTTCAAGACGTTTTCGCACGGTTTGTTCTGCTTTGTCCCGAATAGAACAGGTGTTTACCAGAACCAAATCGGCTTCTTCCAGTTTTTGGGTTGTATTATACCCTTCGTTGGCCAAAATTGAGGCAACGATTTCACTGTCGGAAAAATTCATGGCACAGCCATAGCTTTCGATAAAAAGCTTTTTGGAATTTCCTTCTTTATTTTCGAGAACAAGACTGGTTCCCTGTTTGTTTTCTTCAATAACCTTTTCCATATAGCACTATAGAGTGTAAATCTTCATAATCTGCAAAGATAGTATTAAATTTTATTTTCTGACAAGATGGCATATTTGTTTAACACAGATTTTCGATTGTGCTGAAAAAGACCTGAAATGGCTATTTTGACTATCTTCTGAAAAGATCCCGGAACTGATATAACAAGCGTTCCAGTAAGCGAAGGTCTTCGGTGATGATATCGGCCGTTCCACCCATTTCCTGTTGAAAGGTGATCTTTTTATGATAGGAGGTGTTTAAACCTTTCGGAAGGGAAACGTCAATCAGTAAAAGGCCATCTTTGTCGGGTGTTAGTGAAATGGATTTTACTTTTCCTTTAACGATACCGAATTCGCGATCGGGATAATTCAGTAAACGGATATTGACATCCTGATTGGGTTTTAATTTTCCGGCATTGACGGTTCGCGCTTTTACTTTACCTATATATTGTGTCGAAGATTCCGGAATTACGGTAAAAACATTTTCACCCACATTGATAGTTTGATTTTCTTTCCAGATTTGCAAATAGGACACTTCGCCAGGAATGGACGAACGAAGTACATACGCCAAGTCCCAATCGGCAATAGCTTTTCGCAATTGGTTATAGGATTGCGCCATATTCCGGAAAAAGATAATCTGGTCTTTGGTCTCGTTAATTTTAGTCGTTTTACTACTGCGATTGAGTTCGTTTAACGACGAATGCAATTGAGAGATCTGAGAGTTCAGACTTTTTATGTTTTTTTCATTTTGCAGGTAATCAATATTTTTAGTTTCCCATTCCTGTAATGCGATCACACCATTGTCGAATAGTTTTTTATAGCGTTCCAGTTCTTTTTTCTTAAGCTGTAATTCGGTTTGGGCAATCGAGGCCTGTTGTTCCAAAAGTCCTAAGCGTTCTTTTAGCTGAATGGCTTCATACCGTTGTGCATTGTTTTCAACGCTATACGGTTGTAAGTCTTTATTCAGTTCGTAGTTGGCGTAGTCTTTTTCGAAAAGAGCAAAAACACTGGAAATATCCCCCAATTGTAGGGCGTTTAATTTTTCAAACGGAAATTTAAAATCCGGATTGATTTTTAAGGTATCGGTAATGCTTTTTAAAAGAAAAACATCCGGATAACTGGCGGTATTTTCAATAACGGCCAAAGGAGTATCTTTTTTAACTTTGCTACGATCCGGAACCAATATTTTTTCGATTCGACCCGAGGTTCGGGCGATCAGTTTTTCGGGCGGTGTTTGGGTTGTTATGGAAATTTCGGTAGTCACGATATCCGGATAACGGACAAACCAGGACAGGATTAACATTAACGATAGGATAATGAAAATTACAATATTGCCCCATCGGATCATCCAATGTGGTACCTGCGATAGTATTTCCTGAACTTCTTCGCTTCTTAACTTTATATCTGTACTTCTATTTTGAGGCATTTGATCGATTTTTTAGTTTAATTACCCAGTTGCAATTGGTTTTTAACCAAACGGTAGTAATTTCCGCGACTGTCTACAAGTTCGTCATGGCTTCCGACTTCAATAATCCGTCCTCTGTCCAGTACCACAATCTGATCGGCATTCATAACGGTACTTAATCGGTGGGCGATAACCACTACGGTTTTATCCCGGAAAAAGAGATCCAGTTTTTGCATGATTTCCCGTTCGTTATTGGCGTCCAGTGCGGAAGTTGCTTCGTCGAAAAACAGCATTTCAGGATTTTTATAAACAGCACGGGCGATCAGTAAACGTTGTTTTTGTCCGGTACTCATTCCGGTACCTTCCATTCCTATTTTCGTATTATAACCCAACGGAAGTTCCTCGATAAATTCCTGTATGTTGGCTACATCGGCGGCATATACCAGTCGCGCTTTATCTACTTTATCGGCACCAAGGGCGATGTTGTTCGCAATCGTATCATTAAAGATATAACCTTCCTGCATGACACATCCAATATGCGAACGCCAGGTTTTTTGGGACATATTTTTAAGATTGGTTCGACCTAAAAAGATCTCTCCGGAATTCGGGTCGTAAAACTTCAACAAAATTTTCATTAAAGTGGTTTTTCCGCTACCGCTAACTCCAACAATGGCGGTTACCTTTTTGGCCGGAATGGTCAGGCTTACATCTTCCAGCACCGGCATATCGGAACCGGTATATCGGAATGAAATATTTTTGATATGTAAGGTTTCGTCTTTTGGGAAATCGTGTATTTTTTCATCTTCATCCTGAGTTTCATCGTCTTTTTCGTGTATTTCCGATAAACGAGCCAGTGAAATCTTCGCATCCTGTGCTTCCCGTATAAAGCCGATCAATTGTAATATAGGGCCGTTTAAACTTCCTACAATAGAACTGATCGCCATCATCATCCCCAGTGTAATGGCTCCGTCGATAACCAATTTGGCCGAAAGGAAAATGATCAGAATGTTTTTTAGTTCGTTGATAAAATTGGAACCGATCGACTGTGTTTGTTCCAATACAAGACTTTTCATAGACACTTTAAACAAGCGCGCCTGTATATATTCCCAACCCCATCGTTTTTGTTTTTCGGCATTGTGCAGTTTAATCTCTTGCATTCCATTGATTAGCTCAATTACTTTACTTTGCTCCTGACTGACTTCCGAAAAACGCTTGTAATCGAGATCCTCCCGTCTTTTCAGGAAAAGCGTCACCCATAGGAAATAGAAAAAACTACCGATAAAGAAAATAGCAAAAATCGTCAGATTGTAATATGCCAAAACCGCCCCCATGATGATCATGTTTACAAAAGAGAATAATACATTCAGGGAAGACGTCGTTAATATCCGTTCGATTCGGTGATGATCACTAATACGTTGCATAATATCCCCGGTCATTCGTACGTCGAAAAACGAGATTGGCAGGTTC
Source organism: Flavobacterium sp. (assembly GCF_030146175.1). Classification (GTDB taxonomy): domain Bacteria; phylum Bacteroidota; class Bacteroidia; order Flavobacteriales; family Flavobacteriaceae; genus Flavobacterium. The sequence goes on from NZ_JASLCE010000040.1 coordinate 46,209, forward strand.
ATCAGTTTGATAAAGAAATCCGAGATCAGGGAGATATTGATACGGGTCGAAAGATGCAGTAAAATCCAACTTCGGATAAACTCCAGTCCGGTTTTTCCAAAAAATAAAAACAACTGCGCAAACAAAACCATATAGATAAAATGGATGTTTTGATTCTGGATACCCACATCGACCACACTTTGGGTTAAAAAGGGGAAGATTAATTGCAAGCAACTTCCGGCCATTAATCCAATGATCAATTGAACGAGGAATGTCTTATAACGTAATACGTATCTAGAAAGCAGTCCGAAGCCAAAAGCTTTATTATTGGTGTCGGATTCGAATTCATTCTGGTAAAACTTTGGGGTAGGCTCGATTAGCAGGGCAATACCTTCTTCGGTGGTTTCGGTCACATTATTGCCGATCCAGAATTTAAGAAATTCCTCTTTATCGTATTCCAAAAGTCCGTGTGCCGGATCGGAAACATAGAGTTTGTTTTTCTTTACCTTATAGAGAACCACGTAATGGTTGTTGTTCCAATGTAAAATACAGGGAAGCGGTACATCCTGTAGTTTTTCCAGTGAAATTCGCACACCCAGCGTACGGAAACCGATTCTTTCGGCGGCATCACTCAGCGATAACAGATTACTTCCTTCCCGGGTTGTTTCGGAAAGTGCTCTTAGTTTCTGAATATTGATAACCTTTTTGTAATGCTTGGCAATTATTTTAAGACATGTAGGACCACAGTCTTTGGAATCGGCTTGTTTATAGAATGGGAATTGCGACATTATTTGTTAATGTTAGTTACAATGATGCATAATGCGATTGTGTGTATGTTCGTTTTGTAGATAATTCTCGATATTCACAAATATATAAATATTGTTAAGGAAAGTTTTAAATTTATTTTTTTTATTCAAAAAGTTAAATAGTAACTTTAAAGTTGGCTTTTTATATGCCATAATATTTTATGGCATTTTGCTTTAATCGGTTTACACTCCAATCCGACCATTCATTTGTATAGGGATTATATCCGCATTTTAATGGTTTTGAATACGGATTTTTAGGATTTTGAATATAAGCACGACAATCAGTACAAATGTGACGAAACTCACAATCTTTACATATATCGATACGGTCCTTATTGATTTCCCAGTATTTTTTAAGGTTAGGATTACTTAATACATCTTCCAAAGATGTATTTTTGAGATTTCCAAAAGTATCCTTTGTAGAAGGGCAGTTTTTTAGATTACCCTTTTTGTCAATAGCTAATTTTCGATTGAGGCAAGTATTGTTTTTTTGGGATTCGGTAAAAGTTTCGATATTTATACTGAAAGTGCTATGATGTATTATCCCACAATGTTTTTCAGATGTGATTTTATCCTTGATGGCTACTACAACACTAAAACCGTAGTTTTCATCTTGTATGATTTTATTGTCCGGTGAAGAATGAATGGTTATGCTTCTTATTTTTTTATTAGTAAGAGCCCATTTGGCAAGTTCGTCATAAGGTAAGTCGTTAGAGTATTTAATGATTAGATCGGCTGCTTTGAGAAAACTTAAATTAATTTCATGTATTATGGCATTTAAAAAAGACATTTTTACTTCATCAAAGCAACGTATTTGAATATACCTGCAATTTGTAGGAATTAAAAAAGTATTGATAATTGTTTTTAAATCATGGTTAGAGTTTCTGTCGAAGTCCAATATTGTATTTGAAATTGTAGCAGGATAATCGAATTCAAGATTTAATTTCGGAAAACGAGTCACTTCATCTTTAGAACAATAAAATATAAATTCATGAAATTCTAATAATTTTAAATAGGTTTTAAAAAGGCTCAGGTCTTCGTTATTAAGTTCTTTTTTTACTGTTTTCAAGTTAAGTATTCCTTGCTCATCAAATAAAGAAACCAAACTGTTAGGTATAAAAACATATTTGTTTCTTTGAAGATCACAAATAATAGCCCTGTTTTTACCCATAACAATCTGACAGTCTGTAAAAAGTTTTAAAAAATCTTTTTTCATTGCAGTTTAGATAAGTCAATTATTTTTGATAAAGGCTTGTAAAACGGAACAGCATTAGTAGCTTTAGTACCAAAGTGACCAAACTCTATAGAATGATTTTGTTTTTTAGAGATGAGTTCAATGTCCCAATATTTTGCTATAAAAGGATATTTTTCGGGATGGTTTTTTAGATCTCTTAATAAATTCTCTTTATGATTATTCATGAATAAGTAATTTTTGTGCAATCAAACGTTCTATATAATAATTACAATGTCTGCTTAACCACTGAAATTGGCCAATTGGATTGACCTCTAAAAAATAGTATTCATTTTTTGGAGTATATATAATGTCAAATGAGCCGCAATTCAGATTTAATTTTTGCATTAATTTATGAAGTTTCTTTTCTAAATTATTGGGTAGTTTGTAGGGTATACATCTGTTGGGTTTATTGTAATCGTAGTTTCTGAAATCTGTTTTTGTTTTTTCATTTTGTTGGCTAAATATTGCCATGCTTTTAAAAATCCCATTGAGGTAGAACGATCGAATCTCATATTTTTTATCAATATATTTTTGAAAAAAAGAAGGCATAAAATAATAAGGGTCTTTAGGGATGTCTTCTAGTGTGATTAATTTTGTATGTGTTGAAAATTCAACAATATGATCCTCTTGAGTAAAAATTATAAATGGATTTTTGATTGGCTTGGTGATTACTTTTATGTTTTTGGATACAAAGTCAAGCAATTCGATTGAGCTTTCGGTAATTAAAGTAGGTGGAATCTTGATATTCAGTAATAAAGCCTGATAAAGCATATCTAACTTATTCGCAAAATTGTCTTTAAATGTATTGATGGCATTTGTAGAAATAGTACCTTCTAGAAATTCTCGTATAGGCTGTATCGTTTCTCTGTGAACTTTATTCTGAATGTTTGAATACTTGCCATTTTGGTGAAAAGGAGCGGTTAGTTGGCCTCTTCTATACCATGAGGAGTAGCTCTCATTCATGTTTATGCCATTTATCGTTATCGATAATTTGTTTTTATTATCCATTTCAAGACCGAATGTGTTAATAGGATAACTGTCGAAAAATGTATTGATAATTATTGTACTATCCAGATGATATAACCAGGATAAAACATCGTCAGTACTATAATCATCACGTTCCGATTGAATTAAAATTTGTTTCATACCATTTATCGGCAGTCCCAAAAGCCGGAAAAAAGTTTAAATCCATATTTTAGTTCATACTCTTTTTTTTTAGCATCAACCATTGTTGAAACAATAAACATTTTCTTCCTCATCGCATTTACGGTATCTAAATTTATGTTTTTTATATGCTCTAAAGTAGCAGGATTTAAAAGATAAGCTCCAGTTAATTTGATTTTGTTACAGTAATAAGGGAAATTTGACTTATAGCGATAGGCATTATCATAGATGAGACCTACGTCTCTCGGATGGATATTACCTTTTTTGATTTCGCTTAATAATGTTTTTTTAAGGAGATAATAGGAGCAAGGATTGTGGACAAGAATGATTTGTGCCCATACTGTGGATAAACTTTCTTCTTCAGAGTTCATATAGAATAGTTCTTTATGTTTTTTTCGCTGCTGATATAAATCCAGATATGATTTTCCAATTTCACGGAAGATAGAGTTGTCTTCGATGCCAATTAGTTTATCACCCGGAAATCCTTTATTTTTTATATATTCATGAAGCTTTTGGGTGGTTTTATATACAATGTTATGGTATTTTGGTTTCCGTTTGTCCAATTGATCTTTAATAGCGAGATAATAAATAGCATTTCGATAATCAAAGTCTATTCGCGCAATATATTTTTTTCTGTTTAGACTATACTTTTTGGTGAGCGTAGTGTCTTTTTTTAATTTTTGCAACTCTTTTTTAAAGAGCGGATAATAATTTAAATGTGCTATTTTTAACCCCTGTTCAAAACCTTGTTCAATATAAAAACGATAAGGCCTTTTTTCGAAAAGAGCGATTTGAGCTGCGTTGACCAAATCTTTAACATATATAAAGTTATATTCTTTAAAAATCTGATTGTAATAAAATAGAGCGCTATCTATTTTGTGTTCCATAAAGTAAAGTTCCTCGGCTTTATTTATCAAGGTATGATACTTGGTATAATCATTGGATTGCGAAAAAGCAAGGCAAGAATAGAAAACAAACAATAGTATCGTTTTTTGTGTCATAACAAGCTATTTAAAACTGACAACGTTAATGTTTCAACGTTATCAGTTAATTAATGCTAACATTCTCTATACCAAAAATCCCGGGCAGCACCGCCTCCATCAACGGATCCGGTTTCATTTGTACGATAATCATAACAATCCGGATTGCCACCTCCATAGGTCGTAGCTACTTTTACTCCTCCAATAATTTTAAACGCATTTTGGATTTCACTTTCTTTAAAGGATTGAAATTTATCCTGTTCTAAACTTTCTAATTTTTTCATGATGTATAAATTTTAATGGATTATTTTTTTAAAATAGATTCATTGGATATATTATCAGTGATAATAAACATTCAGGAATAGACTTAAACTTTTGCTAATGTCTCCTGTCCCAAATGTGGTGATTCGTTTTAAGTATTTATTAAAAATAAGCTACGCAAAGACACGCAACAAAACACGCAAATACACTCATTAGCAGTATAAAGCGAAAATTAAGCTATAGAAGTAGCTAAAAGAAAAAGATAATAAACAAAGAATCCTACAAACCACGTCATGTAGTTTGTAGGATTCGAAAGATAAAATAGTGCTGTTTTTTTAAATAAAAAGTGTTTTAGGTTAAATACCGCTGGCTTTAGTTTACAGTAACTAAAATATTGGTCTCTCGAAATTGCTCAATCATTTCATCGGCAAATAGGATAAATTCTTGTGTTTTGTACTCATTCGGATAATAATAGCTATTAATAAAGGTAGCCGGGGTGTATAAAATCCCGTTGGTATCACACCAATTACGATGGGATTGTAGTAATTGCAACTTGTCCGGACTTGGATTCCCGGATTTGTTTTCCCATTTCGAAATATCCTTTTTGTCAAACCAGTCCTTTAACAGGAGCAAAGCCTGTTTTGGGTTATGAGAATAGGCATCCAATACCGCTAATGCAATTTTGGTCGATAGCATATCGGGTTTTTCATACGGAACACTAAAAATAAACTGGATCTGGATGTCCGTTCCGTATTTTTCCAATAGCGTGTAATAGGCTTTAAAAGCATCGGTGCAATAGCCGCAGAGAGGATTTGTTACGGCCTGAATCGTAAGAACCGGATTATCGGAACCAAATCGTACATGATGCTGTTGCGGGATACTAGTATTGTTGGTCAATTGTTTCTTATATAATAAGGAGGTAAAAAGACCGTAGTTTCGTTTGAATTTAAAGAAATCCATTTCACTTTTCTTTAAAGCGATGTTTTTTTCGATCAGCGCTTTCGTATAGTTTATTCCTAAATGCACCAGTGTTATAAATAATAAGGCTTTGATCCAGTAGGCGGCGTTAAAAGTGAAAATGAGTGGAGCTGTAAAAACAAAGCCCATTTCGAGAACAAGTAGCAAAGCGGTTGCCAGACAAAGGGCGCACCATTCTTTTAAAACGTATGCCTGACTGTATAATGAATACAAAAGTGCCGGTATTGCGGCGAATAAAGCTATCGAAAAAAAAGTCGTATCAAAACCGATAAAAAGCAATACCATCAATTGGGATACAAAAAAGACACCGGTAGCAGTACTAAGTGAAATCAGGCCTAAAAAGCGAACTTTGGAATTGATGATGTTGGAACAACTCCCTTTTTCATTTAATGTGCTACACAAAGTGGCCGTAATCGTGTCCCGAATGCCCAGTTCTTCTTTTGTGATCAGCCAGCTTATATAAATGCCGATAATTGCCAACAAACCGATGACTGTTGCTATAAGCGAAAAGGGATAGAGCAACGTCAGTAGCGTTAAAGCAGCGGCGATTCCTAAAAAGACTAATGTTTGTCTGTTTTTGGTATTTGATGGCGCCGTATTCTTTTCTACAACAATAATCGTCCCGGACCAAATCTTTTTAAAGTCGGCATAGCTATACTGTTGTAGTTTCTTTTCCGTGCTCTTACAGCTAATACGGTTTTGGGTTTTATGTGCCGAAACAAAAATGCTTTTACCTTCTATATTGATTAAAGTCAGGAAAAACTCAGGAAGTTGTTCCAGTGCTTCAATAGGAACGGTGGCTGCCAGGTTTTCAATACCAAAATAGTCGAATGTATCCGAAACCGACCGAAAGCTAGGGTAATCCTCGTGAGATAATAGTTGAAGATTCAGATCCTCTTTGTTTAAAAAGTGTGAATTTTTGAGTAGAAAATCATTTATAAGGTTTATGAAAGAGGGCATATCGTAGTTTTTTTGGTAAGAAATGTGAATACTTTTCTCAAAAATCATCATAAAGTGCGTTTGTCCAAAATTTTAAATGTTAATTTTTTTAACTTTTTCGATTATTTATAAACAAAAGTGGTGATAATGTGTGAAATGTTTTCTCGTTGTCGTTTTTAGAAGTCTGAGGATAAATGGTGGTTTGATTTTTTAAATCAGGTGGTTTAAAACGATTGTTGGAATGGAATAAATGCTGTTGTTACGGATCGTTATTAACAAAGAAATGGGAATAAATAAATAGGTTTTAAAAAATCAAAAAATGTAATATTTAAAAAAATCATATACTTTTGCGGAACAAACAGAAGAAGTATGGCAAAGAATTTAGTGATTGTGGAGTCGCCTGCCAAGGCAAAAACGATAGAAAAATTTCTAGGAAAAGACTACCAGGTGGAATCAAGTTACGGACATATAGCGGACTTGCCATCAAAAGAAATCGGTGTGGATATTGATAACAATTTTAAACCGAAATATGAAGTTTCTTCCGATAAAAAAGCGGTAGTTAAAAAACTAAAAGATCTTTCCAAGTCAGCAGAAATTGTTTGGTTGGCTTCCGATGAGGACCGCGAGGGAGAGGCTATTGCATGGCACTTGGCGGAAGAACTAAAATTGGATCAAAGCAAGACAAAACGTATCGTTTTTCACGAAATCACTAAAACAGCTATTCAAAAAGCAATTGAAAACCCGAGAGGTATCAATTACGATCTTGTAAATGCGCAACAGGCGCGACGTGTTCTGGATCGTTTGGTTGGATATGAATTATCGCCGGTTCTTTGGAAAAAAGTAAAAGGCGGTTTATCAGCCGGACGGGTACAATCGGTTTCCGTACGTTTAATAGTAGAACGCGAACGCGAAATCCAGGACTTTAAAGCAGAAGGATCGTATAGTGTTTCGGCCGAATTTGCTAATGAAGCCGGAAAAACATTTAAAGCAAAACTGCCACATAATTTCAAAACGAAACAAGAAGCCGAAAACTTCTTAAAACAAAATATCGGATCGGACTATAAAGTTTCCGATCTGGAAACAAAGCCGACCAAAAAATCACCGGCTGCGCCATTCACCACTTCGACTTTACAACAGGAAGCGGCTCGTAAGCTGTATTTCCCGGTAGGGGTAACGATGATGTTGGCACAACGACTGTATGAGGCCGGATTGATCACTTATATGAGAACGGATAGTGTAAACCTGTCGCAGGAAGCCATGACAGCTGCCGAAGCGGAAATCATCCGTTCCTATGGAAAAGAATTCAGTAAGCCGAGAAACTATGCGACCAAAACAAAAGGAGCGCAGGAAGCACACGAGGCCATCCGTCCTACGGATATGTCGTTGCATTCGGTAAATATCGACCGTGATCAGGCGCGTTTATACGATCTGATCTGGAAACGTACGTTGGCATCGCAAATGAGTGATGCGCAGTTGGAGCGAACCAATGTGAAAATTGTCGCAAGTAACCACAAAGAAGTATTTGGAGCGGTAGGTGAAGTATTGCTTTTTGAAGGTTTCCTAAAAGTATACCTGGAGGGGAATGACGATGAGGAAGAAGAACAGGAAGGAATGCTACCGGCTTTAAAAATCAATGAAAAGTTAACCAATAATTATATTACGGCAACCGAGCGTTTTACGCGTCCGCCGGCACGCTATACCGAAGCATCACTGGTAAAGAAACTGGAAGAGTTAGGTATCGGACGTCCGTCGACGTATGCGCCGACTATTTCGACGATCATCAACAGAAATTATGTTGAAAAAGGAAGTTTTGAAGGTCAGGAACGTAAATATGCCATGTTAACATTGAAAGGTGGTAAAATCGCTGATCAGGAATTAAAAGAGAATTTTGGCTCGGATAAAGGGAAATTGGTTCCAACTGACATCGGAATGATCGTAAATGACTTCCTTGTTAAGAATTTTGAAACTATTTTAGATTATAACTTTACAGCCAAAGTAGAGCAGGATTTCGATGAGATCGCTGCCGGAAACGAAGATTGGGCAACCATGATGCGTGTTTTTTACGATCACTTCCATCCAACCGTGAAAAATGTAGAAGAAAATGCCGAAAGAGAATCCGGTGAACGTATTTTGGGTGTCGATCCGAAAACGGGAAAACAAGTAAGTGTTCGTTTGGGTAAATTCGGACCGATGGCACAAATCGGAGATGTGGACGACGAAGAAAAACAATTCGCCAGTTTACGACCGGAACAGAATATTGGAAACATTACATTAGAAGAAGCTTTAAACTTATTTTTATTGCCTAAAAATCTGGGTACCTATAAAGGAGAAGAGGTAGAGGTGAATAATGGCCGTTTTGGACCGTATGTTCGCTTCGGAAGTGTCTTTATTTCTTTGCCAAAAGGAGAAGAACCATTGGATGTTTCGTTGGATAGAGCAGTGGAGTTGATCAAAGAAAAAGAACAAGCCGATGCACCGATCGGAACCTATAAAAACGAACCGGTACAAAAAGGAGTGGGGCGTTTCGGGCCGTTTATTAAATGGAATGGAATGTTTATCAATGTAAATAAAAAATACAATTTTGATAACCTGTCTCAGTCGGATATCGTAGCATTGATCGAAGAAAAACTGCAAAAAGATATCGATAAAGTAGTTCACAATTGGGAAGAGGAAGGCATCCGTGTTGAAAAAGCACGTTGGGGTCGTTCGGTAATCCTGAAAGGAAAAGTGAAAATCGAACTTTCAAAAGATGTGGATGCGTCGAAGTTGACATTGGATGAGGTGAAGGAGATGATCGAGAAAAAAGCGCCCGCCAAAAAGACGGCTGCCAAGAAAACCACAGCCAAAAAAGCAACCACTAAAAAAGCAACCACAACGGCTAAAAAGAAATAAGAAATGGCATTTGATTATATTCAACCGGTTGATGCCGAATTTTTAGAATTTATTCAGGGATTAAACGTTCAGACCTTAGGTCGGAAAGTGGTCTTTCATACCGAAACGGAATTCCCTAATATAGAGAATGCAGCAATAGCTATTATTGGTGTTGTTGAAAACAGAGGATTTGCCGGTCATAATGATACAATCGAGCTAACCGCGATCCGAAAAGCGTTTTATCAGCTGTTTCCGGGAAACTGGGGCGCAGAAATTATCGATTTAGGGAATGTTGTCGCCGGAAGTTCTTCCGAAGATACCTATTATGTATTGAAAACAGCCGTTGCGCATCTGATTAAGAATAAAGTAATTCCGGTAGTAATCGGAGGTTCTCAGGATCTGACTTATGCCATCTATAGAGCATACGACCAGTTGGAGCAAATGGTAAACCTTGTTGCCATCGACAATCGTTTTGATTTTGGAAAAGAGGAAGAACAATTGGCCGGTCATTCGTATTTAACGAAAATGATCGTTGAAGAACCGAACAACCTCTTTAATTATAGTAATGTAGGGTATCAGACCTATTTTAACTCGCAGGAAGAAATCGACCTGATCGAGAAATTATATTTTGATGCCTATCGATTAGGAGAGATCAGTAATAATTCGACTATTGCAGAGCCGGTTTTTCGCGATGCCGATTTAGTCAGTCTGGATCTGACTTCGGTCAAATCGAGTGCCTCGGGTAACTTTACCCAGTTTATGCCAAATGGTTTTAATGGTAAAGAAATCTGTATTCTTTCCCGTTATGCGGGGATTAGTGATAAGGTGTCTGCTTTTGGTATTTTTAATCATAATAGTACCGAAGCAGAAGCGATGCTGATTGCACAGATTTTATGGTATTTTGTGGAAGGATATCATTACCGTTCGAAAGAATATCCGTTTGGAAGTCGGGAGGAGTATTCCCGCTATATTGTGCCGTTGGAAGACGAAGAATTGATTTTCTATAAAAGCGATAAAACGGACAGATGGTGGATAGAAATACCCTTTTTAACAAGTTTTAACAATAAATTAAAAAGAAACACGTTATTACCTTGCACATATGAGGATTATTTGGGCGCAACAAACCATGAAATCCCCGAAAGATGGTGGAAGGCGCAACGTAAAAATATGGTTTAATTAACGTGTTCGTAACGTTGAATGTTTAAAAAACGTTTATTTAAACCCTAAATTGTGTTTTATTGTTTTTTTTAAGTTTTTTTTAATAAAATTTTTGTTTTTTAGAAAATAAATAAATAGGTTTACGCCCTTAAAAATATAAATACTATTAACCCAAATTTATATGAAGAAGTTCATTGCATTAACAGCTGTTGTATCCTTATTTTTCAGCTGTGGTTCTAACGACAGAGGTGAGCTAGTAGGAGTTAAAGGAAAGAAATGGCATCCGGAAAAGCCGTATGGTATGACTTTGGTTCCTGGTGGCGCTTTTATCATGGGTAAGTCTGATGATGATTTAGCCAACGTTCAGGACGCACCGACAAAAACGGTAACAGTTCGTTCCTTTTACATGGATGAGACGGAGATTACGAATAGTGAGTATCGTCAGTTTGTCGAATGGGTAAAAGATTCTACAATCCGTGTTCGTTTAGCTATCTTGGCTGATGAGCAGGGTATGAAGCCAGGTTCTGGAGGAAATAAAGGTGGAAGTATTGGAGATTTCGCTTTTAGTGACCAGGATCCTGCAAAAATGTCTGCATACGACAAATACATGTATGAGAATTATTACAGTGTAGGAACTGATGAGGATCCTTATGCTGGAAGACGTCTTAACAAAAAAGTAAAGTTACATAAAGACCCGCAAAAATACCCGGATGAGTATTATGTTGAGGTTATGGATTCTTTGTATTTGCCTGCAAGCGAGTCGTATAACGGTTTGAGAACTTTCGATGTTTCGAAGTTGAAATTCCGTTACACCTGGATGGATATTCAGGCGGCTGCTAAAGATAAAAGCACTACAAGTAGCAGATCTAAAAGAAGTAAATTTATCAAAACTGAAAATCAGTTAATCTATCCGGATACTACCGTTTGGATTAAAGACTTCGCGTATTCGTATAACGAACCAATGCACAATGACTATTTCTGGCACCAGGCTTATGGGGATTATCCTGTAGTTGGAGTTAGCTGGAAACAAGCGAAAGCATTTTGTGCTTGGAGAACGTTAAACAAAAACTCCTACATCAAAAAGAAAAAAGGAAGAGATCAGGTGAACTCATTCCGTTTGCCAACTGAGGCAGAATGGGAATATGCTGCCAGAGGTGGTTTAGAATCTGCAACTTTCCCTTGGGGTGGACCTTATGCACACAATGACAGAGGATGTTATTTGGCAAACTTCAAACCAAGCCGTGGAGATTATGCAGCTGACGGTGCGCTTTACACTGTTGAAGCTAAATCATACGAGCCAAACGATTTCAACTTGTACAACATGTCTGGTAACGTAGCCGAGTGGACTGATTCATCTTACGATGCAGCTGCATATGACTATGTGTCGACAATGAATCCAAATGTTCCGGATGCCAAAAACCAACGTAAAGTAGTTCGTGGTGGATCTTGGAAAGATGTTTCTTACTATTTACAGGTAGGTACACGTAACTTCGAATATGCAGATACAGCTAGAAGTTATATCGGATTCAGAACGGTACAGGATTACATGGGGGCACAAGCTACCGGAAACAGACCGAACTAAAATTCACAAAATAATTCAACTTAACTCAATTTTAAAATTTAACCAATTTTTATTTATAATTAACTTAACTAACTAAAATTTTATTTTATTATGGCACTACCTAAAAAAGTTATGAATTTTGCCTATGGTATGGGGGCAGCAGTTGTAATCGTTGGAGCTTTATTCAAAATTATGCACTGGCCAGGTGCGAGCCCGATGCTTATTATTGGTCTTGGAGTTGAGGCTTTCATCTTCGCATTATCAGCTTTCGATCCAGTTGAAAAAGAATTAGATTGGTCTTTAGTTTACCCTGAATTAGCAGGTGGAGAAGCTAAAAAGAGAGATGTGAAAAAAGCGGAAAACCCAACTGAAGCGCAAGGATTATTATCTCAGAAATTAGACAACATGTTAAAAGAAGCTAAAATTGACGGTGAGTTAATGTCAAGCTTAGGTAACAGCATCAAAAACTTCGAAGCTGCTGCTAAAGGAATTGCTCCAACTGTTGATTCAGTTGCTTCTACTAAAAAATATGCTGAAGAGATGTCATTAGCTGCGGCTCAAATGGAATCATTAAACAGCATGTACAAAGTACAATTAGAAAGTGCTACTCGTAATGCAGAGATCAACAAAGAAGTTGCAGAAAACAACTTGAAATTAAAAGATCAAATGCAATCATTGACTGCAAACTTATCTTCATTAAACAACGTTTACGGCGGAATGCTTTCTGCAATGAGCAACAGAAACTAATTAGTTGCATTATTTATTAATCTTTAAAACTAATTAGAAAGAAATGGCAGGAGGAAAATTAACCCCTAGACAGAAGATGATTAACCTGATGTACCTGGTTTTCATCGCAATGTTGGCATTAAACATGTCAAAAGAAGTATTATCCGCTTTTGGTTTGATGAATGAAAAATTCGAAACAGCTAATACAGCTGCTACGGAAACGAATTCAACGACTTTAAGCGCGTTAGGTACTAAAGCTGCTGATAACCCGACTCAATTCGGTGAGGCTAAGAAAAAAGCGGATCAGGTAGCGGTTATCACTAAAAATTTCTACGATTACATTGGAAAATTAAAAGCTGATGCAACTGCAGGAGTTGAAAAAAACAAAGACGGAAAACTTCCTTACGAAGCAATGGATAAAGGTGACAAAATCGACGAAGGTTGGTTTAGTGGTGACGGATATTCTGCTAAAGGAAAAGAAATCGTAAGCACAATGGATAAGTACAGAGCTGATATGAAAGCGGTACTTGGAAACGATGCAAAATACAAATCTATCATCGCAGAAATTGATTCTAAATTCAACACTGCTGATGTAAAAGACGGAGAAGGTGTAACTAAAAAATATTTAGATTACAACTACAAAGGATTCCCATCAATCGCTTCTTTAACGAAGTTATCGGCTATGCAGAATGACGTAAAAGTTATCGAAGCAGAACTTTACAACGCATTTTTAGGAAACACTGCAATGGCAGCGGCTTCTATGAAAAATTACAAAGCGTTCGTAATGATGGATAAATCAGCGTTCTTCCAGGGAGAGCAAGTTACAGGACGTGTGGTATTAGGACGTTATGATGCGTCTACTGTACCAACAGCAGTTTCTGTAAATGGTGCTGCTACAACAATCGAAAACGGATCTGCAGTATTCAAAATGGCTGCTGGAAGCGTTGGAGATAAAGATATTAAAGGTAAATTTACCTTTATGGAAGACAACAAACCAGTTGAAATCGAAATTGCAGGAAACTATGTAGTAGTTCCTAAGCCAAACCAGGCTATCGTTTCTGCTGATAAAATGAAAGTTGTTTACCGTGGTGTTGCGAATCCAATTTCGGTTTCTGTACCAGGTATCTCTTCTGATAAAGTAAAAGCGTCTGCTCCAGGTATGGCTGCGGCTGGAAAACCAGGTCAGTACAACCTTACACCAGGTGCTGGAAGTGATGTAACAATCAACGTTACAGCTACTATGCCTGACGGAAAATCATTCAGCAGTAAAGAAGTATTCCGTATTAAAGGATTACCTTCTCCAACTGGAAAAATCCGTGGTGAAGTTGCTGCTAAAGGAGCTAAATCTAACTTAGAGGTTTGTACAATCTCTGCTGAATTAGAAGATTTCGATTTCCCAGTAAGTGTTAACGTTACACAATTTAACATCAAAGTACCAGGTCAGCCAACTATCGTGGTTTCCGGAAACAAAATGGATGCAAGAGCAAAAGCTGCTATTGCTAAAGCCGGAAGAGGTGATATCGTTGTTATCTCTGAGATCAAAGCTAAATTCGTTGGTTTAGATCAAATGCCAAAAAGAGTTGCACCTTGTACATTTGAAGTACAATAAAAACGACCAAGTTTGAGTTTATAATTACTTAAATAGTATATAAAGAATAAAAAATGAATTGGAGAAATTTTTCATTAGTAATTGCATTTACTTTTAGCTCAATTGCAACTTTTGCACAGTCTAATCTTTTAAATGCAAAAACCCCGGCTGAGATCGGTAAAAAAACCGCAGCACAGTTAAATGCAGATAACGACAAGCCGCTACCTTACGGATATGTGGATGATCGTGATGTATTAATGGGAAAAAAGATTTGGGAAATTATCGACCTTGATGAAAGAGTTAACTTCCCATTGTATTACCCTATTGAGGGGAACTTAGGTCCGGATAGAAAACCATTATACGATGTGTTGGTAGAAGGAATTAAGTCAGGTAAGCTTACTGAAATCTATGATGATAGTTATTTTACAACTAAAAAATCATTAAAAGATATCGAAGCTTCCCTATTCAGAATCGATACAACTGATGCCGGTAAAGAGCAGTACAACAGCTTCACGGCAAAACAGAAAAAAGCTGGTGCTAAAATTTCTGAAGAGTATATCAACAAAACAGAAATCGCAGCAGTTCACGTATCCGATTATAAAGTTGTAGGATACTGGTATTTCGACACCCGTCAGGGAGAATTAAAATACCGTATTTTAGGAATTTGCCCAATTGTTCCGGACGTGTATACAATGGACAAAGAGGAGAAAGAATACATTGATTTGTTCTGGGTTTACTTCCCATCGGCAAGAGATGTGTTACACAGTAGCAAAGCCTTTAACGATAAAAACTCGGCAATGCCAATTACGTTCGACCACCTGTTAAATTCAAGACGCTTCAGCGGTGTGATTTACAGAGAAGAAAACGTTTATGGAGATAGACAAATTGACGAGTACGTAAAAGAAAATGCACAGATGCAATTATTGGAATCAGAACGTGTAAAAGAAAAAATCCGCAATTTCGAACAGGATATGTGGAATTACTAAAAAATAATTTCTCCAATTTCATAAAAACTCTTACCCAACCGGTAAGAGTTTTTTATTTTTGTAGTATGGTAGATTATTTGATTGTTGGTTCCGGAATTGCCGGTATTTGTTTCGCAGAAACGCTATTGCAAAACGGAAAAACCTTTAGGGTATTGGAAGATAATTCCACATCGTCGTCGCGAGTGGCGGGAGGATTGTATAATCCGGTTATTTTAAAACGTTTTAGCCAGGTTTGGATGGCCACTGAGCAATTGGACTACGGCTTGCCTTTTTATGCGGCTATCGCCAAAAGAATCGGTGCGGAATTTGATTTTAAAATACCAATCTACCGGAAGTTTGCTTCCATAGAAGAACAGAACAATTGGTTTCATGCGGCCGATAAACCGAATCTGGCACCATATCTGTCAGCCGATATAATTCATCGGAAATACCAATCGATTACGTCCGATTTCGGCTTTGGAGAAGTACGTATGACGGGTTATGTCGATACGGCTGTATTGTTGAATTCCTATAATCGTTATCTCGAAGAAAACAAGCTGTTGCTTAAAACACACTTCGATCATTCGAAATTGGTAATCCATGACGATTTTGTACAATATGAGACATTATCTGCGCGACATATTGTTTTTGCGGAAGGTTTCGGGATGATTCACAATCCGTTTTTTAATCATCTGCCATTAGATGGAACCAAAGGCGAATTATTGGTCATTAAAGCACCGGACTTAAACCTGGATGTGGTTTTAAAATCCAGTATTTTTATCCTTCCTATCGGTAACGATTTGTTTAAAGTAGGCGCAACGTATAATTGGGATGATAAAACCGATTTGCCAACCGAAGCCGGAAAACAGGAATTAGTGGAAGAACTCAAAACACTGATCGATTGCGAATTCGAAATTGTCGACCATTTTGCCGGTGTACGACCAACGGTAAAAGACCGGCGCCCGCTCGTTGGAACGCATCATGTCTATCCTAATGTACACCTGTTAAACGGACTCGGAACCCGCGGTGTAATGTTAGGACCATTTCTGGCGGATAAACTCTTTGAATCGATCGAAAAGAAAATGGCATTAGATGCTCAGATAGACATCAAACGTTTTTATAAAAAATTAGGAATCCGTTTGGATTCCTAAGCTTATACCGTGTCGTTTTTATCAAGATGCTGTTTCCAGTCTTTGTCGTAATGCACAAAAATGTTGATCCAGATGTTTCGGGACAAACGCATAATCACCGGCATAAAAACGATTAGAGTTGCAATAATGGCTATAAATGCGGTTTTAAGACTGGTTCCCAGAAAAATATGGGAAATAACAAATGCCGCTACTCCAAAAGCAATACCAACACCATAACTCACATACATCGCACCGTAAAAGAAAGACGGTTCGATCTTATAATAGGTTCCGCAATGACTGCATTTTTCGTGCATGGTAAAAACATGACTCAGTTTATACGGATTTTTCTCTACATACATGTTTTCTTCCTGGCATTTTGGGCAACTACCCGTTAAAATGCTGTTGAGTTTGCTTCCTTTTTTAAACATTTGTAAAAATTTTAGTAAAGGTACGTCTTTAAAAAATTACCTTTGTAGCCTTTGTAACAAAATTATGCTAAATATACACAATTTATCGGTTTCTTTCGGGGGAACGTACCTGTTTGAGGAAGTTACTTTCCGACTGGGAGCGGGGGATCGCGTTGGGCTTGTTGGAAAGAACGGAGCCGGAAAATCGACCATGCTCAAAATCCTATCGCGGGAATTAGGCCCCGATTCTGGAAGTATAGCTACAGAAAAAGAAGTAAAACTTGGTTTTCTAAAGCAGGACATCGACTTTGTAAAAGGAAGAACCGTTCTGGAGGAAGCCTATCAGGCTTTTGAGGATATAAAAAACGCAGAGCTAAAGATGGAAGAAATCAACCATCAGTTAGTGACGCGTACCGATTATGAAAGTGAAAGCTATTCGGAACTTATCGAACAGTTAAGCGATGTAACACATCATTACGAAATATTAGGCGGTTATAACTATGTGGGCGATACCGAAAAAGTATTGTTGGGATTGGGTTTTAAACGCGACGATTTTGATCAGCTAACGGATACCTTTTCCGGTGGATGGCGGATGCGTATCGAATTGGCCAAATTATTATTGCAAACAAACGACATATTATTACTGGATGAGCCTACGAACCACTTGGATATCGAGAGTATCATCTGGTTGGAAAGTTTCCTTCGAAACTTCCCGGGTGTAGTCGTTATTGTTTCGCACGATAAAATGTTTTTGGATAATGTAACCAATCGTACCATTGAAATTTCATTAGGGAAAATATACGACTTCAGTAAGCCTTATTCGGAATACCTGATTCAACGTCAGGAAATCCGTGAAAAGCAGTTGGCTACGCAAAAAAATCAGGCTAAAAAGATTGAAGAAACGGAAAAACTAATTGAAAAATTCCGGGCCAAAGCCTCAAAAGCTTCCATGGCGCAATCGTTGATCAAAAAGCTGGATAAGGTAGAACGCATCGAAGTTGACGAAGATGATAACTCGGTAATGAGTATTTCATTTCCGGTATCTATTACACCGGGTCGTGTAGTGGTTGAAGCCGAGCACGTGACCAAAAGTTACGATGAGAAAACCATCTTAAAAGAGATTTCGTTATTGGTCGAGCGTGGTAGTAAAATCGCATTTGTCGGACAAAACGGTCAGGGGAAATCGACTTTTATTAAAGCGATTGTGAATGAATTCGAATACGAAGGAACCATCAAACTCGGACATAACGTACAATTGGGGTATTTTGCGCAAAATCAGGCCGAATATCTGGATGGCGAGAAAACCCTTCTGGATACCATGATCGAAGCGGCAACGGACAGCAATCGTTCGAAAGTACGCGATATGTTGGGCGCCTTCTTATTCCGCGGTGATGATGTCGAGAAAAAAGTAAAAGTACTGTCAGGAGGAGAACGCAACCGATTGGCGCTTTGTAAGCTGTTATTACAACCGATTAACGTGTTGGTAATGGATGAGCCTACAAACCACCTTGATATCAAGTCTAAGAACGTTTTAAAGGCCGCTTTACAGAAATTCGAAGGAACCTTGTTACTGGTATCCCACGACCGTGATTTCTTACAGGGAATGGCGAATATCGTTTATGAATTCAAAGATCAGAAGATACGGGAATACCTGGGGGATATTAATTTCTTCTTAGAACAGCGTAATGTACAAAACATGCGTGATGTAGAGAAGAAAGACGTTGCCAAAGAAACGGTGGTACAAAAAGACAATAAAGCCCTTTCGTATGAAGAGCAAAAGAAACAAAAAGCCCTTCAGAACAAGCTGAGTAAAATTGAAAGTCAGGTTCAGGAACTGGAAAAAGAAATCCGAAAAGACGATAAAGCGCTGGCAGAACACTACGAAAAACTAATGCAGGATGCGTCTTTTTTTACAGCCTATGAAAAGAAGAAAAAAGAATTAGAACAGCTTTTGGAAGAATGGGAAAATGTTCAGGAAGAAATAGAAAGCAATAGCTAGAAATAGAAAAAGAGTGGTTTATAGCCGCTCTTTTTTATTTAAACGGATTGCGTTCCTGCCAAAGGGTTTCCGGTTCCAGTGAACGGAATAGTTTTGAAATATAACGGTTGATAAAAGCATTCTCGTGCTGAATATAGCCAAACATTTCCTGCGGTTTTGCACCTACCGAACTCTTGATTTCAAGAGCTGTACGGGCAAAAACAATCTTCGTATAGCCTTTGTTTACCGAATAGCCAACCATATCGTAAAGCATATTCAGATACAGCATCTTTTCCCGTTGGTGTTCGTCATCATATCCCAGAAAATACGTGTCGATGGTTGAGCCGTTTTTTATCAGTGTATTAAAACCGATCAGTTTATTATCCAGAAAATAACCGTAAAATAAAAACCGATCACCCAATAATTTCTTGAGCTTAAAAAAATGATTTTCGGCCAGGAAAAAAGTATTAAAAGGCGCATTACGCGCTACATTCTGATACAAACAATGAATGGTGTCGGAATGCTTTTGGATGTCATCCAGACTAAACTTTTGTTTCACAATGTCTGTTGCCTTTTTTCGCGCTCTTTTGTATTGATCCCGGTATTTTTTTGTTAGTGCCTCTACATAATCCGTTTCGTGATGCCAGTTTTCCGGGATGTTAAAAAGCATATTGGGTTGAGTGGTAAACCGGTAAAATGAAGCAAATTCGGGAATCGCAAAAGAAGCGGTATCGTATTCGGAAAAATCCTTAAAAACGGTCAAATGGATCTTTGTTTTTTGTTTTCGGAAGTGTTCCTTTAATGCTTTTGTAGCCTGTAATAATAGTGTAATGGCTTGCGACGGTTCCATTTTTTCGTTTAAAACAAAAGCATTCTGACCGGTAAGCATGTTGTTTCCGATAAAGAGCACATGCGCACTAAAGTTTCGGAACACAAAATTGCGGGCCGATGTTTTAAAACAGTTATCCCTTTCGCCAAACGATTCGACTTTGTTTAAATCCAAAAACTGCGATAAGGCAATTCCGCATAATTCGTCTTGTTGGTATAGGCCGATATAATGACAAACCATATTGGCAGGAGCCGATTTTTCCAGAACGGTACTATACGCTTTGCTAAGAAAAATATTAGAAACAGCGATATCGTCCCAATTTTCGGGGAGTTCGCTGGCAGTAGTATAAATTTTATAGGTAAAGTCTGTTATCACAAAAAATGAATCGCTCCACAAATGTAGAGCGATTAGTATATAAATAAGTGTTAAAAGATAAAATTTTCTATTTCATAGCACAAATTATTCCTCCCATAATCATACAGCTAACGACCCAGAAACCACCGGCAATCAGCGTATATTTCCAGGATCTGCGTTCAAAAAGGGCGCCGGTTCCTACTACAGGTAAGGCAAAAAATAAGCCGGCAAAAAAGCCGTGTAACATTCCGTGTTTAAAAGTGCGGAAAGCATCCCCGTAATCGGTCATAAAGGCTTGGTACGATGGTTTGGCTACTGAAGGATCGCCGCCTATCATTCCTAAAGCTCCGAATTGGTGAATCGTTAGCATCTGAAGGATAAAAGAAATAAAGAAAGCATAGACAATAGCCATTCCGAATATAACAGCCATATTGCCTGTTTTTACTTGCTCTTCTGTTAAATGGGCTTCTTTCATCCAAATGGTACCGAAAACTTTCGGATTATACCATATAAATCCAACTACCAAAGTAGATAATGCGGCTAATAGTAGCGCTAAAAAGTTAATTTCCATAATTTTTTGTTTTTTGTTGTATAAATGTATAAAAATTAACAGTGTCTTTTTGTTTTTTATTTTAAATCATTTTTTATACTGAAAATAGAATATTTTAATTGCTTTTCAAGTATTCTGTGAATTCAAAAAATAGCATACGCAAACCCACTCAAAAAATAATAAATAATAAATTTAAATTGTTGATTTTTAGTATTTTATAATTTTTTTTATTCTTGTGTATAGCTGCGTAGTCGATTTTTTCTTTCGTTGTTTTTTTTGCGGTTACTTTGCCTTGTGAATGATTCAGAAATTGACTGGAATACAAATATTAAAGTCGATTTCAGAAGCTTTTAAAGCGTTAAAAATAGTGACAATCTTTATTTAAGATTTGTGTCCGATTGAAGAGAAAATGTCCTATTAAGGATCAATTATTAGCTTAATTATTTTTTCATAATTACTTAAAAATAAAGTTTTTTGGGGTTAAACAGTTGTTAATGAGACACCCGTTGTATTCTTGGAATTGATTGGGGGAGTTAGTTTTAAAGATTAGGGTGTCTCTTAACTATTTAAGCTCATTTTGCTAATGATTAGGAATATAGTTTAGTAGTTTTTATAAATTATTTGAATAAAGTTTTTTGGGGTTAAACAGTTGTTAGAGAAACATCCATTACAGTCTTGAAATTAATTGGGGGAGTTAGTTTTAAAGATAGGATGTCTCTCAACTGTTTTAAGTCGGGAAGGTGCTTTAAAAAAATACAACATAATTGTTTATATCAATTATTTAAGATAAAGTTTTTTGGGGTTAAACAGTTGTTAAAGAGGCATCCTTTATAGTCTTAAAATTAATTGGGGGGTTAGTTTTAAGACAGGATGTCTCTTAACTATTTTAGTTTACAATGATTTTGATCTATCAAAAATATAGGTATACCATAGCTGATTGCCTCTTCTGCTTTCGGAAGGATTTCTTGAATGCTATTGCGAAGCTGTTTCAGCAGTGTCTGCGTTTTTTCAGGAAAGCTATTAATATAATGATCAATTTCGATGTCGTTTTCATAATCAAAACTTTAAAGGAAAGGAGTATAACGCTACAATTCTTTTACAGAAACCTATATTCAACAGCCATTTTAATGAGCTCCGCAACATTTTTAGCACCAAATTTTTGAAGAAGATTACGACGATGGGTTTCAACGGTAAGCGGACTTACAAATAATTCATCGGCTATGGTAACGGTGGTTGCACCATTAGCGATTTTTTGTAAGATCTGTTTTTCTCTTTTTGTCAATACAGGAATGGCTTTCCATTCGTTTTGGGATGGTTTCATCATGATCTCCTTTGCTTCTTTGCTAAAAGCCAATTTCCCCTCTAAAGCTTCCGAAATACAGTTTAGTAACTCATTGGCATCAGCATTTTTTAGTACATAACCACCAGCTCCGTTTTGAAGTAGTTGCATCATAATACTTCGTTCCGCCTGATTACTCAGCCCTAAAATAACCGTTTCAGGTGTTTTTTTCTTAATGATTTTACAAAGTTCAATCCCGTGGTAGTCGGGAAGCATAATGTCGAGTAATACAATATCCACTTGATTATTTTCCAGAAAATCGAGAAATGACTGGCCATTAGTAAAACTAACGGCAGTTATGCGGGAATCGCTTTTTAATAGCGTCTTTAGACCTTCGATCACAATTGGATGATCATCTACAATAGCCAGAATAATTTTTGAAGAGTCAGACATGTAATTCGATGTTTATTGTGGTTCCTTCGCCAGGAGCCGAATGAAGTTCAACCGTTCCGTTTAGATATTTTGCCCGATTTTGAATATTGGTAACTCCAATTCCTTTTTTCTGTTCCAGAATACTTTTGTCAAAACCGGTGCCATCGTCTTCTACTGTGATAAAGAACGTTTTCTCATTTTGACTGCATTGTACCATAATGTTTCCGGCATTTGCGTGACGAATGGCATTGGATAGTGCCTCCTGAATAATACGATAAATAATTACCTGAGTGGCGATTTCCATTTCGGGATCAATATTAAAAGACTCGTAACTGATGGAGCTATCCTGAGATTCGAGAGATTCACATAGGTCTTTTAAGGCTGTTTCTAAGCCAAATCGGAGCAATGTTTCCGGCATCATATTACGGGCAATACGACGCAATTCGGTAACAGCATTGTCGAGTTGACCGATGATTTTTTGAATTTCTACCGGATTCGGATTTTTTTTAGTATCGCTCATTTCACCGGATAGTTTTATTTTGATTCCGGCAAGCATTCCCCCTAAGCCGTCATGAAGGTCACGGGCTACTCTTCGACGTTCCCGCTCTTCGCCTTCCAACATGGCTTCTGTCGTGGATAAAAGTTGTTGTTGATGTAACTCTTTTAACTGTTGCTGGTGATTGATTTCTTTTTGTTCCGATAGTTTTTTCTGATTCCGATAGAAAGCAAAAGCTAATACGGCAATCGCCAGAAAAAATAAGGCTGATGCACCGAGCAAACTGCTAAAAAGTCGGTTGTTACGGGCTGCGAGGTCTGCTTCTTTTTTATCGGTTTCCAAAGCTGTGATTTTTTTCTGGTTTTCAGCATTTTGAAATTGGACTTCCAGTTCGTTGATTTTTTCTTTGAGTTTACTGTTATTAATACTGTCGCTTAGCTGACTGTACTTTGT
Organism: Flavobacterium sp.; assembly: GCF_030146175.1. Classification (GTDB taxonomy): domain Bacteria; phylum Bacteroidota; class Bacteroidia; order Flavobacteriales; family Flavobacteriaceae; genus Flavobacterium. The sequence continues at coordinate 69,327 of NZ_JASLCE010000040.1, forward strand.
TTGCCATTGATAGGCTTCTTTCAGATTCCCCATTTTTTCATTAACAGAGGCCAATTGGGTATAAAACATTTTCCGATTGTTTACTTCGGTCGCCAGATTCCCCTCTTTTAAAAGCTTTAATAAAAGATCCCGGGCATTTTTATATTCTTCCAATTGCAGGTAAATATCATACTTTCTGAAAGTAAGCATTTGGAGTAAGGTGGATTGGTTTAGGCTTTGAGCGAGAACAATTCCTTTATCGAGACTTTTAATAGCGTTGTTAAAGTAGCCTTTCGAAATAAGATACAAGCCTTCGTTATAGTAATAATAGGGGTACTGTGTCGATTCTTTATGCGGTTCCAAAATGACTTTGGCCTTATCCAACATTATTTTGGCCGTTTCATTATCGCCTTTATAAATAAAATTACTCACCGCACCGAGGTAGGCAAGCATGAGTTCGGAAGATCCCGGCTTATTTTTTTCGAGTAAACCGATTGCTTTTTTGTTATAGGCTTCCGCTTTATCAAACTGAGCATTATACATAAAAAGGGTTCCCAGTTGCGAATAATAATGCGCCATTTTTTCGGATTTACCAGACTGTTGCGCCAGTGGAATTGATTTGTTTAACAGGATGTCGATTACAAATGAATCTCCTTTTTTGTTACGTTGAAGAATAGCATAGTTGTACCAGGCTGCAGCTGCAGTTTCATAACTGGCGGCTGTTCGGAATGCCGTTAGTTTTTGAGTGGCTTTGCGTAGTGATAATTGTGCTTTTTCCGGATTGATTGCCGAAAGATGTTGTCCTTCATAAAAAAAATACAAAGCATTTAGATAGGAATTCTTAGCGGCCAGTTGTTTGCCTTTGGTCAGGAACATCCGACTTTTAACGGTGTCTTTGGCTCGCCAGTAATCGGAAAGCAAAAAACTGGCATTGGCTTTAATACTATCGACGGATCTGGAATAAACAATCTGATGAAGACTATCAGCATAGGTTTTTTCATTAACGGGTAATAACTGTTGTGCCGTAACGGAAAATAAAAAACCGTGTAGTATAAAGAATAGCCATAATAGTCTACGGGGAACTAGGAACCGTTGCATGGAATATATTAATTTTTTCGGATGATAAAATAAGAATTTTCCTCTAAAAACATTCTTTTTAAAGATATAAAATCCTTCAAAGATTGGAAAAACATCGCAAAAAGCCATGCAAAGGGAATAAAATACTGGAAAACCATTAGAAAAAAATACTCATTTTCTGCGATTGTTGCTGTTTTGACAGGAATCTAACTTTGCTTCAGTAAAAGATTATAACCATTTAGACATTTTATATTATGAGAAAGAAGATTTTAACGACGTTAGTATTGACCATGGCCTTCGGATTGATTTCTACATCGTGTAGCAGCGATGGAGACGGTTCAGGTAATGCAACAGGAGGAAGTAGCAAAATGGTACGTTATAAAGCAATTGCGTCCGATAATGCAAAAATTGATGTTATTGCCTATACCAATGCACAAGGGGATATGACAACCCATACGGATATAAATGCAACTACATGGGAAAGTCCGGAAATCAGCATGCCGGCATCGGTACAAGCGATTTCGTTTGGAGGATCGGCTACTGTAGCGACACAGGGAGAAACAGGGACACTTAAAGTACAAATCATTGTTAATGGAGAAGTGGTAAAAGAAAACATATCAACCGGATCGGTTATGTCGGCTTCAACAACTTTGTATTAATTTAAAAGTATAAAGAATTTACAATAAGTATGTAATGACAACCGGGTTTCGTAATACTAGGCGATCCCGGTTTACGAATTTCCATATCGTTGTTTTTAGAATAACTAATGTAAAACTGCTTTAAAAGCGTTTCAGTTATTTTTCCTGATTTAAACAAACGAGTAGGTTTCTAATACTTATAGATACGACCTAAATAACAAAATAACCTGCCAGATTTATTATTTTCTGACAGGTTATTTTTATTGTATAAAAATGTTTTACAAGATTTTTAAATAGTAGTATTTACTGTTTTTCGACAGTGAAAAGTACATGAGGACTGTCTCCTTTATCGATATGTCCGGTTAATCGAAGTCCATTGTGTGTTCTGTGTATCGAAGGTCGGGTACTGTTATAACTCAAATTACCATAGTTGATTTCTTTAAAATCAACCAATACATTATTGGTATATGCCCATGACCATGGGACATAAGTTCCAAAGCTGATATCTTGTTTGCCATGTTTATAAGTTAGCTCATTGTATACTCCGGTAGCACTCTGAGACTTATGTTGTGCCAGAATTACGGCGTACTTATGAGCTGGAATTACGGATGGTTGCTTAGAGAAAAAGCTACTGCCGTACCATGAACTTCGGTCTTTATAAACTAAGTTCTTGTCACTTTTGTTATGAATTATAATTTTAGCGGTTAGAGCTGTTCCGTAAGCCTTTTTCAATCCGTCAACCATTTTACGGGCAGATTCATAATCGCTAGTGATATAGTCTAATGTATTAAGAGAATTGTTTAGATTGGATAAAGTACTAATGGTAAACTCTGCATAATGAGGTCCGTAGGAAAGTGGTGTGATTTTTCCGGAGATTTCAAGATTACCCAGTCGTTTCGTCATAGTAGGTCTGCTATGGTAGTTTAATTCTACATTATTGAATTCCGAAAAATTCACCAGCACATTACTACTTCTACAACTCATACCTAAATGCCACTGGGGCAAATAGGAGCCAAAGCATGTCGTAATATTCTCATATTGATAAATGAATTCGCTGTATACGCCTGTTTGTAAAGCATTTATGGTTCCGGAATAAATAATAGCATATTTTTTTGGAGGAATAGTGTAAGGAGCAGTATTTATAAAAAAACTATTTCCCCATGCTATTTGTTTTTTGAAAATTAAATCTTTGTCTGTATTGTTGTAGACGATGGCATATAGGCTCCAAACATTAAAAAAATCAAGCTCAGAACATATTTTAAAAGCCTCTTGTTTTGAGTTGGTTATATGAATTTTTTCATTGGCATAATTCGACATAAAGGAAAAACTGGATTTGGCAGTAGAGGCGGCCAATTTTGAAGTCGAAATAGGTTCGTTTTGTTCTTGTAAAAAATCGTCTTCCTGACAATTTACAAACAATAGTAAAGATAAAAGTGTAGATACTAGTAATAATTTACGAATCATGATGATACTATTTAAGTTAATATACGTTTTGTTGTCAATAGCAAAAGTGATAAATCCTCTATGTTGGGCTTTTGAAGGAGATTTTATCTGTGATTGTATGTGCATTGACCAGGAATAATTCAGTTGAATTTGAACTATTGCTTTATTTTTTAGTCTGAATGCTTTTCGGGAAAGATTTTCGGGTGTTCTTGTGCAAAATATATATCAAGGAGAGATAGTACTACGATAGTAAACTTGTAAACATCAAGCATAAATCAAAGATACATCTAAGGATATTGAATCGCAATGCGACGACTTTAATTTACGTCTTCTAGGGCTGATTTGACTACTTGTAGGGAAATAGTTTAAATGTCCCATTTTGAGTATGTTGTATTTTTAGAAAAGTTATGTATTTTCGTTTACGACACATAGAATTATCCGATTATGAAAACACGATTGCTGCTGCTGTTTCTGGTTGTAAGTGGACTATCTTGCCAAAATAGGGATAAAACCAATACGGATAAAGAGCCAGAAAAGACCGAAATGACATTTGATAAAGAACGGTGGCGTGTAACCAACGATGAAGCGTATGCCTATAGAGATAAAATGGTTGACGATCTGATCAATAATAAGAAGTTGAAAAAACTGAAAAAGAAAGCAATTCTGGAACTATTGGGTGCGCCGGATCGCACAGATAGTGATTATTTGTTTTATACCATTCGTCAAAAACGGATGTTTATTCTGCCATTACAAACCAAATCGATGGTTATAAAACTGAAGGAAAATGACAGTGTTGAATGGATAAAAATGCACGAATAGCAAAAAAATGGTAGATTATATACTAAAATAAAGGATGATGCAATTAGAAATAAGGAAAGAAGATAAAAATGATTTTGAAGCGGTTTTTAAGCTCATTGAAAATGCTTTTGAAAATGTTGTATTTAGTGATCACCGGGAACAGTTTTTGGTGGAACGCTTGCGGAATTCGGATGCTTTCGTACCGGAGTTGTCTATTGTTGGAGTGTTAGAAGGTAAAATTGTAGGGTATATTTTACTGACGAAAATAGTGATCAAAGCCAATAATGGAGTCGAAACCGAATCATTGGCATTGGCGCCTGTGGCTGTTTTACAGGATTTCCAGAAAAAAGGAGTCGGAGGTCAGTTGATTCGGGCGGCACATGACAAAGCCCGTACAATGGGTTTTGGTTCGGTTATTTTATTGGGACATGAAAAGTATTATCCAAAGTTTGGTTATCAAATGACAAGTCAATATGGAATACGATTGCCTTTTGATGTTCCTGAAGAAAACTGTATGCTGATTGAATTGATTCCCGGAGCACTAAAAGAAGTGTCGGGAGTTGTGGTGTATCCAAAAGCATTTTTTGAGTAATAATGCGTAAGTTGTTTGTTTCGAATTAACACTAAAATTATCAATGGTTTCGATTTTTGGGATCCAATGATATAGTGACCGTGTTTTTGATATCCAGTATCGTCCCGTTTTCTGACTGTTGATTGTAGAATACCAATTTGTCTTCATATGGTGCTACAGAATTGTAAATGGGGGAATTAACACCTTATTAGTACTCGATAAAAGACCTCATTTTCCACCTTTTATATCCAATGTCCTTTATCATTGATCACTTCCCGGTCTTCAAATACTTTTCTCTTTTTAGAGCTTCAGTTTTAGAAGTAAAGAAGTCAACATAAATTACTTCCCAAGGCCTAAATTTTATAGTAAACCCTTTTGTCGCAAGGGAATTGTGGGACTTAAATCTTTGAATTAAATTAGAAGTAAAGCCGGTATATGTTTTATTAAACTTTTCGGAGTAAAGGATATAAACAACAAATTCTTCCATATCTAAAGTGTTATAAATAAAAAAAACTATAAAAATATAAGAGCTTCCTGAGTAGCGGGAACAGGACTCGAACCTGTGTCCACCGTGGCGGATATGAGCCTGAACGAGTTGTCTATTGCTCTATTCCGTGCTGTGTGTTAGTATTCTCAGGCTGTTTCTTTTAGGGGAAAGGGGGTAGGTTTAAATTAAAAAAAGCCCCTATAAAAATATAGGAGTTTCCTGAGTAGCGGGAACAGGACTCGAACCTTTGTCCGCGGCGGCCTATTGCTCTATTCCGTGCTGTGTGTTAGTATTCTCAGGCTATTTCTTTTAGGGGAAAGGGGTAGGTTTAAATCAAAAAAGCCCCATCAAAATGTTGATGGGGCTTCCTGAGTAGCGGGAACAGG
>NZ_JASLCE010000060.1 GCF_030146175.1 Flavobacterium sp.
ACTGATTAACACCCCGTTTTTCGAAACACCCAAAGATAAATTACAAGCCCGTGAAATTGAGAATTTAAAAATCAATTATGCGCTTCTAAACCGAAAGATGGATCAGTTAGACGATGTGTTAAGCGATCTGGAAGAGCGTGACAACAACCTTTACCGGGTCTATTTTAACAGCTCTCCGATTCCCGATGAACAACGTCGCGCCGGTTTTGGCGGAATCAACCGTTATAAAGCGTTGGAAGGCTATAACAATTCGGATCTGGTTATGAATACAACCCGCCGTGTGGATGTGATCACCAAACAATTGGTTATTCAATCGCGTTCGCTCGACGAAATATTAAAACTGGCCAAAGACAAAGAAAAACTTCTTTCGGCTATTCCGGCTATCCAACCGGTAAAAAATGAAGATTTAAAACATATGGCGTCCGGTTTCGGATACCGGAGTGATCCGTTTACCAAGGTGCGGAAGTTCCATGCCGGAATGGATTTTTCGGCCAAAACCGGAACTCCGATTTTTGCTACCGGCGACGGAGTGGTGCGCAGAGCCGATAATTCGCTTTCCGGATACGGGAATCATATCGAAATTACGCACGGTTATGGTTATGAAACCTTATATGCCCATTTGAGCAAATACAATGTTCGACCGGGTCAACGCGTTAAAAGAGGTGACATCATCGGATATGTGGGCAGTACCGGACGTTCGGAAGCGCCTCACCTGCATTATGAAGTTCATAAAAACGGAGCGGTGGTGAATCCGCTGAATTTCTATTACGGTTCGATTTCGGCCAAAGAATATGTTTTAATTTCACAATTAGCTAACCAAGAAAACCAATCCCTCGACTAATGCATTTAGACTTACCAGAAAAGAGATATTACAGTATTGGCGAACTCGCCAAGGCATTCAACGTAAATGCTTCCCTGATCCGCTTTTGGGATAAGGAATTCGATATTCTGAAACCGAAAAAAAATGCAAAGGGAAACCGGATGTTTACTCCGGAAGATGTAAAAAACCTGCAATTGATTTACCATCTGGTAAAAGAACGTGGATTCACACTCGAAGGTGCTAAAATTCATTTAAAAGAAGCTCAGAAAAAAACGCTGGATAAATTCGAAATCATTCGTAAATTAGAAGCTATCAAAATTCAATTATTGAATATTAAAAACGAATTATAACAATTCTTTAAGAAAACCTGCCTGTAACGGACCAGGTTAACATACGACTAATAGTACAAAAACAATCTAAAAAAAAGTAATTATGAAAAAATGGTTAGTTCCCGGAATTATTGCATTCCTTGTTATTGTAGTCTTTTTTTGGGCTAAAGGTATCAACAATACAGCAGTAGTAAAAGATCAGGCCTCACAGGAAGCATGGGGTAACGTACAAACCTCTTATCAACGACGAAATGACCTTATCGGCAATTTGGTTAACACGGTTAAAGGTGCGGCCGATTTCGAAAAAAGCACATTGGAAGCAGTAGTAAAAGCCCGTTCGGAAGCGACTAAAACAACTATTGATCCTTCGAATATCACACCGGAACAATTGGCAGAATTCAACAAAGCACAAAGTGGTGTTTCTTCGGCTTTATCACGTTTATTGGTTACTGTGGAACAATATCCGGATTTAAAAGCAAACCAAAACTTCTTAAAACTTCAGGACGAGCTGGCTAGTACTGAAAACCAGATTTTAACGGCCAGAACGCGTTTTAACGAATCGGTTAAAGACTATAACGGTCATATTAAATCGTTCCCGAACAATATTTTTGCCGGAATGTTCGGATTTAAAGAAAAATCATATTTCAATGCTGTAGAAGGTGCTGAAAAACCGGTTGAAGTAAAATTCTAAAAAACGATGTCGGCTACTGAAAATTTCCTGACTCCGGAAGAAGAACGTGCAATCGTCAATGCGATTCAGATTGCCGAACAAAATACTTCCGGGGAAATCAGAGTCCATCTGGAAGATCATAGCGAAAAACCTCCGGTCGAAAGAGCGCAGGAGGTTTTTTACTCCCTTGGTATGGACAAAACCAAAGCCCGAAACGGCGTTTTGTTTTACATAGGGGTTTCCGATCATACTTTTGCCATTATCGGCGATGAAGGCATTCATAAGGTCGTGGAAGACGATTTTTGGGACTGTACCAAAGACATCGTGATTGAACACTTCAAAAACAGACGTTATAAAGACGGTTTGGTGGATGGTATCATCAAAGCCGGCGAACGTCTAAAACAGTATTTTCCTTTTGAAAGTGACGATACCAACGAATTATCGAACGAAATATCCAAAGGATAAATGACACATTGTATTGCTAAATTTATTAAAAGCCTGTTGTTGCCGGTATTCTTTTTACTGCTGCAACCGGTTTCGGCACAGTTTACCATTCCAGAAAAACCAAAATTTCAAACGAGCGTTTACGATTATGCCAATATGTTGCGCCCGCAGGAAAAACAAAGCCTGGAAGAAAAACTGATTCGTTATTCCGATTCGACCTCAACGCAGATTGTAGTCGCTACTATCGAGTCGTTAAAAGGCGAGGATATCGGAATATTAACCCCGAAATGGGCACATCAATGGGGAATCGGACAGGCAAAAGAGGACAATGGTATTTTTATACTGCTGGCCAAAAACGAGCGTCGTATCTGGATTTCTCCGGGTTATGGTGTCGAAGATCGGCTAACGGCTGGTATTGTAGGCGAAATCACACGGGAAGTAATTATCCCGGAATTTAAAGCCGGTAGTTACTATAACGGTCTTGACAAAGGTACCGATGTGATAGTAGACGTACTAAAAGGGAAATACAAAGGCACCCGTAAAGGCGACAAATCCGACGACGGTGTAGCCGGAATCTTTATTTTTATCATCATTGTCATCATCCTGATTATCGTATTAGCACGAGGACGTAAGTCCGGTGGCGGTGGTAATGGTGGAATTGGCGGTGGCGGCGGACCGGATTTACTGGACATGATCATCCTGAGCAGCCTTGGCCGCGGTGGCGGTGGCGGTTTTGGAGGAGGAAGTTCCGGTGGCGGTTTTGGCGGCGGTGGATTCGGTGGCGGCTTTGGCGGCGGCGGATTTAGCGGTGGCGGAGCCGGAGGAAGTTGGTAACATACTAAGACAATTATAAGACAAAGCCGGACTCGTTCCGGCTTTTGTTTTAATAGGCTTCCCCTGAATAATAACGTTCAGCATTTCTATTTTCAGAATGGAAAGACATTTTTAGTCCAGTATTTTAGAATAAATATAAAAATCGATTGCCTTTTCGACCTTAATGTTGCCTTTTTCCATCAGTTTTTTCCCTTTTAACAAAATAGACGCCGAAGCACCTCGCCTAAAAGGCCGTCTGTGCATCAGTAATCCTGCAGATCCTTCTAACTTCACCGGAATCTGATAATTAAGATATTGTGTTTTTATTTCTTCTACTATAAGAATTTGTTTTTTCTTTCTTGCCGGTATTTTAGTTGTATATTCTTCTTTTATTTCTCTTTTTTCGTCTTTAGTCCCTCCTTTTTTCGTTGCCATACCTACAGAAACTTCTATAGAAGTTTCTCCTAACGACATCCCCACTTTTAGTCCTAATTTAAGTCCGATTGATCTTTCCACGTCCCATTTTGTAGATGTTCCCTGAGTAATAGTGTACGTTTTTTTAAACAAATCTTCCTCATCAGAATCATTATCAATGATGGTTCTGGTTGTTCTATATTCTGAATTTTCATCACCCACAGGGGTAATCTTTGGCATTCCTAACGTTATATAAACACAAAATTTCCCACCCAAATCTTTACAGGGTTCGAAAATTTTGCAAGGACCTCCATCAACAGCTATAGGCGTTTCAAGAATAGCACAGGTTTGATAATCATTAATCGCAACTCCATTCGGTTTTTCCCTATTGTATCTTTTAAGTTTAAAGACTTCCAATACTTGTTCTTCGGTATCATACCCCAATTGTTTGATGTGATCCGGTGTCATTTTCTCTCTAAGAACTACTCTACTCTTACTCTTACTCTCAGGTACATTCAGACGATGTTCTGCAATAATGGGAGTCGTATATACAAATTCTAATTTCATTCCTTCCAAAAGCCTGTCCAGTTCTTCTTGATTTACTGTCTCAGTAACTGATTCCTCTTCACTTAACCTGCCTGAAGCCGATTTTAACTGATCCTGCGGATATTCCTTGTAATTCTCCATCTCATTACTACAGGAAAGACACCATAGTGTTGTACTCAAAACAACAACTCCAATTTTAATTTTTTGTACTATTGTTTTCATATTAAACGTTTAAAAATTCCATATTTATATTTAGAAAAAAGCAGATAAAACACTGATAAAAGCACTTTATGCTTATTCTTAATTTACAGAATCCTCAGACAGAAAATCCAAATACATCTATACTTGAGTTCGTTTTGTATGGCTTTGACCCTTCAATAGTTTATAAACATTTAAAATCAATCCCGACATCATTATCATCAACAATTTGATCATTAAAACAACATATCGAATAGTATTCAAAATATTGTCTGCTGATTCTAATACCTAGAAGTAATATCTCTTTAATAAGTATGATTTTTTAAGGTCATTCCCCGTTACTATTCATTTTGTTTACAGAAAAACTGTTTTAATTCCTCCATGCTATGCAGGCTGTATTAGAAACAACCGTAACGCTGTGAGAAGTGCAGGACAGATAAGGTATGGGTGCTTATTTCTCAAATTCTCAAAATATAGATTCCAAGAGAAAACAAAAATCATCAAGAGATGTCGTCATACGACAAAAAACTATGATTGCCATCTTGCAAAAAATAAACGACAATTTATCTAAGACATTAGAAGAAGAAATGCAGTATAAAAATTATGTTTTTTTTATACTGGAAAAAGAGTATTCAAAAGAGAATGAGTTTTATTAAACCTGACAGGTCTTCGAGACCTGTCAGGTTTTAAATCATTAAGCCATAGTATCTCTTTTTTTTGTAAATTCACTCAAAATCAACAAAATCACAATGAATATGAAAAAACTAATTTTACTTATTGCTTTTACCACATTTGCCGTTACTGCAAATGCTCAAGAGAAAAACAAACAATACAGAAGCGCTGAATCTGGTAGATATGTAACAAAAAAACAGGCAGAAAAGAGCCCATCAACTACTTATAGTACAACCCGAAAAAGTAGTAATGCAAAAAGATCTAAATAACATAAACCTGACAGGTCTTCGAGACCTGTCAGGTTTTAAACGGTAGTCTAATCACATTCATCGCCCCAACATTCCCGACAGGGTTGGTCGACTTTAGGATAATGGTTTTGTTTTTCGGTGGTTACAAATATATTATCGGAGGTAAATCCGGTTGGAAACGTCGTAATCCAACGTCCCAGGTGTTTTTCCTTTTCGGCCGGAAGGAATTTAAAACTCTGTACGTCTTTTCCGTCTTTCCATTTTGTTACCGCTACTATCGTATCGCCCGACTGGTAGGTATTTAAAACCTGATATTCCTGATCTTCCTGCTGACCGTGAAGGAAGATTTCCGAATTTTCACCGGTATGTGTAATCGTTAGCAATAAATTCCCGGAATCACAGGTATTATAGACAACCAGACCTTTTGCTGTTTTTGTGAGCCGCACCCATTCCCGCGGCAACATCCTGAGATCGTAGTTCTTTCGTTCGGGCTCACATCCAAATAAGGCGGAGAGCACAATTCCGGCATAAAAATATTTCATCTTTCTTTTTCAATTTTTTAGCAAATATACTTCGGGACTGACCAAAAAAAGAAGCTGTTTTCACAGCTTCTCATTTTTTTTATCTTTTTAAAAGGCTCCCGGTCTTCCACGGCTGCCTTTTTTCTCTTTTCCGGCAAATTTTTCAATCTTATATGTCAGCGAAAACATCGCATAACGTTTTAATACCGTATTCTCCTCGTCCCGGATGCTGGTAGCTCCAATTGTTCGGATGGCACTTTGATTTTGATTCAGCAAATCGTACACTTTAACCTTAAACAGCATTCTGTCATCAAAGAAATTATAGCCCACACTGGTATTCCACAGGTAAAAATCCTTTTTAAAATCACCGGAAATAGCCGAGTTATAGGTATATCCAAAATCATTCCCAATTACCAATCCTTTAGGCCAATAGCTTGTGGTTTGCAAATTGAACTGATGTGTATAGTTGGACGCTGAGTTAATAGTGTAATTGGTATAATTGGTCACATTATACGAATACGTGTACGATGGTGTCACCGTTAGTAATTCGCCATAATCCCAGTTTAAATTAAGTCGTGTACGAAAACGGTAGTTCAATGCATCAAACAGTTCGCCGTTCGTATATCCCTTATCTTTTGTAAGGCTTAGATTCGGCACAATACCGATTCGGAATTTATGCATCGCAACGGTATAGCTTTTGTACACGTTTGCACCTCCCGTTACGTTAAATCCTCCGGATATATTCTGATAGGTCGTATAACGTTTCGCACTTTCATCATAAATAGTCGATGCTATAATCTGGCTGTCGTAATACTGCCCCATAACCGAAAAGCTATAACCGGATCGGGTAGCATAATTATAGTTTCGAAGATAAATCCCCGCTGAATGGCTTTTGGTTGGATCTAAATCCGGATTTCCAATATAACTCACCAAAGCATTTGACGGGTCATCTACCGGTAACATCTGAAGCGCCGACGGGAATGCAACCCGATAGGAATAATTCACCGAAAACGATTTGGCTTTCGACAATTTGTAGTTCATATATAGCGAAGCCGATGGCAGTATATAATCCCGCATTAATTTAGTATTCCGATACAGGTAATACGATTCGTTATCCAAACGGGTAATATTGGTTCCGAAATAACTACTCAGAAAGAATTTGTTTTTTTCAATACTGATTCCGGCTTTCGGATTTATCGTAACGGTTGTAGATCGGAGGAAATTAGAAAGCGTATCGTTTTGCATCGTGTAATCGCCTGTATCCGCATCAAAGTTATAGGCTGTTTTATTGTCCAATGTTTTATTCCAGCTATAATCAACTCCCAGTTTTAAACGTACGGAATCCATTACCGGTTCCAGATATTCCAGGCCGATTTCCACGCGGTCGTTAAAGTTCCGGTTATACCGAATCTGATCCCGGTTATCGGTTCGAAGCAAAGCACCGTTGTCGTCATAAAAACGGGTTTTTGACTGATTGAGGTTGCTTCCGATATCCTTGGAATTGGAATTATCCAGATCGATCCCTAGACTTCTCCCTTTTTTCCCAAACTGTTTATTAAAACTAATGGAATTTGAAAAACTCTGACTGTCGCTTTCGTTGTACAAGTTACTGTCACTATCATTCAAAACCCGGTTATTTTCATTCATCGTTGCCTCTTCCGACTGGCTTCTATATTTGGAATTACCTTTGGAGAATCGTGGCGAAACATATAGGGTTGTCGTCGAATCGATCTTATAATCAAAAATAAAGCTTCCATTATGCGTATATCGGTCGTCACGCGTGTTTCCGGCTGATTCGGTTATAATCGTCCGATCCGGAAGAAAGTTTTGATACCGACTTTTATTGGTATTTTTCGAAGTGGTACCGTTATAAAAATAATTACCACTCATATCAAATCCTTTAAAAAACTCATCGGCATAATTTAACCCGGCTATATCGGATTGGGTAATCCCTTTTCCACCGCCAAAATTCATTCCGTTGACTCCAAAACTGCCATCTCCGCCAACATTCACCGAAGCATTACGTCCTCCGCCCATATTGTCGAAAATTTCATTCATTGAAAATCCGGCCGAATTAATATTATTTGACGATCCCAAAATACTTATCTTCCGTTTGCCTTTAAAGTAACTAAGCATGGTACTGCTTTCGTAACGACTGTCGGTACCATAACCACCGGTAAATCGCCCAAAAAGTCCTTTATTTTTATCTTCGTCTATCGTCAGGTTAATCGAGGCATTGTTGGAACTGGCCTTTTGTCCGGACAATTCTTCTTTTTTTGTTTTGAAATCCGTTACCTGTATTTTATTAATGATGTCAGATGGCAAACTCTGTAAGGCAATTTTTCCATCTTTATCGAAAAACGGCTTACCGTTTACCAATATCTGGTTAACTTCTTTTCCATTTACCGTTACTTTACCGTTATCGACGGTAACACCCGGCAATTGTTTTAATAAGGTTTCGACATTGGAATCCGGACGCACTTTAAACGATGCGGCATTAAATTCCAAGGTATCTTGTTTAATCCGGATTGGCGGTGCTTCGGTTTTTACAATCACTTCGTCCAATACTTTAGACGATTCGACAATTGCAATGGTTCCAAAATCCCGGGATGCACTTATCCCATCCAATTCCTGTTTATAATCCTGATACCCGATCATCGATATCTTTAGAAAAACCGGTTGACTATTTTTTTTAACGCTGAATTCAAAATTCCCCGCTTTGTTGGTAATCGTGTAATCAATAAGTGTCGAATCTTTTACAACCGAAAGATAAACGGTAACCGATTCGGCTGGTAATCCTGAGTTTTTGTCTATTACCTTCCCTTTTAGCACCATATTATTTTGAGCAAAGGACAGGCAACTTATCAACAAAAACGCAAAAAGTAAGGTGATTTTTTGCATTAGTATAAAAAAAATTGCGGTTAATATGTAAACATAACAACCGCAAAAGAAATGATTTCACGTATAATAACGAAAATTCTTATAGAAACTTTAACAAACTATTTCTGTCTGAAATAAATATCAATTGGAACCCCTGAAAAGTTATAATTCTCGCGTAATTTGTTTTCGATAAAACGTTTGTACGGATCTTTAACATACTGTGGTAAATTGGCAAAAAACACAAATTGAGGCGTTGGTGTTGGCAACTGCATACAGTATTTAATTTTGATGTATTTCCCTTTTAAAGCCGGTGGTGGCGTATGCTCGATAATTGGCAACATCAATTCGTTGAATTTTGAAGTCGCAATACGTTGTTTACGATTTTCAAATACCTCAACAGCGGTTTCCAGAGCCTTTAAAAGTCGTTGTTTGGTCAATGCAGATACAAACAGGATCGGCACATCGGTAAAAGGTGCAATCTCCTGACGAATTCGGGCTTCATAATCACGTGTCGACATGGTATCTTTTTCTACCAAATCCCATTTATTTACCAGAATTACAACGCCTTTACGGTTCTTTTCGGCCAACCAGAAAATACTCTGATCCTGTCCTTCGAAACCACGGGTAGCATCGATCATCAGGATACAAACATCACTGTGTTCGATCGCACGAATGGAACGCATCACGGAATAGAACTCCAAATCTTCCTTTACCTTGGCTTTTCTACGGATTCCGGCCGTATCCACTAAGTTAAATTCAAATCCGAAACGGTTGTATTTGGTGTCGATTGCATCACGGGTTGTTCCGGCGATATCGGTTACCACAAAACGGTCTTCCCCGATCAGCGCATTAATAAACGATGATTTCCCTGCATTTGGTCGTCCTACTACAGCAAAACGCGGTAGCGGATTTTCTTCTTCCACAGCATCCGGAAGTTCCGGTAATAATTCTACCAAAGCGTCCAGTAATTCACCGGTACCACTTCCGTTCATTCCGGCAATGGTATAGTATTCCCCTAATCCAAGGTTATAAAACTCGAATGCGTCTTTTTCACGCATAGCATTGTCTACTTTGTTTACGGCAAGCAAAACGGGTTTGGTCACTTTACGCAACAGTTTTGCCACTTCATCGTCCATCGGAGTGATGCCTTCTTCCACATCGACCATAAAAATGATCGCATCGGCTTCATCGATGGCCAATTCTACCTGACGGCGGATTTCGCCTTCAAAAATATCGTCGGAACCTTTAATATATCCTCCGGTGTCGATCACCGAGAACTCTTTTCCATTCCATTCACTTTTTCCGTAGTTACGGTCGCGGGTTACACCACTTACCGAATCGACTATGGCATCACGACGCTGAATCAATCGGTTAAAAAAAGTGGATTTTCCAACATTGGGCCTTCCTACTATGGCTACGATATTATTCATCTTTCTTTATTTTTTGCAAAAGTACATTATTTTAATTGTAGCGGCCTTATCCTAACTACAACACTGTTCCTATTTTGGTATTTTATTTATTGTTGTATCCGAAACGACGTAACTGATAACTGCTGTTTCGCCAGTCTTTGTTAACTTTTACGAACATTTCGATATGGATTTTCTTTCCAAAGAATTTCTCAAGGTCTTGTCGGGCTTCGATTCCTACTTTTTTGATCGCAGCACCTTTATGACCGATGATGATTCCTTTTTGCGTATCGCGCTCTACCATGATTACGGCCCGGATTCGGATGATATCATCGTCTTCTTTAAATTCTTCCGTTTCGATTTCTACGGAATACGGAATTTCTTTTTCGTAATGCAACAGGATTTTTTCACGGATGGTTTCGTTTACAAAGAAACGTTCCGGTTTATCGGTTAACGCATCTTTCGGATAATAGGCCGGCGATTCCGGTAGTAATTCGATAATTCTGTCGAATACGGTACTTACGTTAAAATTTTCAAGAGCTGAAATTGGAAAAATCTCGGCATTCGGCACTTTTTCTTTCCAAAGGTTTACCTGCTCTTCCAGTTGTTCCTGGTTGGATTTGTCGATTTTGTTTAACAACAACAATACCGGGATTTTGGCGTGGATGATCTTATTAAAGAACGCTTCGTCTTTTAATTCCTTCTCTCCTATTTCGACCATATATACCAGTACGTCGGCATCTTCGAAAGCGGATTTTACAAAATCCATCATCGACGACTGTAATTCATACGCCGGTTTGATGATTCCCGGTGTATCGGAAAACAGGATTTGAAAATCGTCTCCGTTTACAATTCCCAGAATACGGTGACGGGTGGTTTGTGCTTTAGAAGTTATAATAGATAAGCGTTCGCCAACAAAGGCATTCATCAATGTCGATTTACCGACATTGGGATTCCCGATGATGTTAACAAAACCTGCTTTGTGTGCCATAGTAAAAATTTTAGCCTACAAAGGTAGGCATATCAGGCGAATAAGAGTCGAATTTTTATTTTTTTTAAAAAAAGTCTTGTCAATCCAAATATTCGTTGTAGTTTTGCACTCGAAACATCGCGGGATAGAGCAGTAGGCAGCTCGTCGGGCTCATAACCCGAAGGTCACAGGTTCGAGT
>NZ_JASLCE010000063.1 GCF_030146175.1 Flavobacterium sp.
CTTAGCAATGTCCAACCTAACCGGTTTGTTTGAAATTGCCTGGATCATCAAAAAGGAAAAACTTACGTACGATATGGCCCGAGAACGATTCTTCGGAAAAAGTATTGGACTACCCTAATTTAAAATCAAAAAATGGGAATAACAAACGATCTATATCAGCTTAAACCAAGAATTATTAATTCCGGGACTATTTTACGGGTTCGTAAAACTAAAGAAGCTGCTTTTTTAAAAAAATATACCATCGTCAATCAAGGAAACGATACACATATACAAGGTGTTTTTTCCAATACGTTTATCATAAACTCAGAAGACGGGAAAATTGAGCGAATTTCTCTTTTTGCAACAGATCGGATAATCGATTTCAAAGAACCTGGTATCTATATATCGATACAAAGTGGCAGCAAGTCGGGCTTTGGTAGCGATTTCAATGAATTTTTTACTATCATGGCGACCTATTTGGAAGATGCTTTATTTTATGTACTCTGGGACGACATAATCAGTCGGTATGAAATTATAAATGGGACGTTAGCTTTCAAAAGCACTCGGAACTTTACGCATTGGAATTGCCTTTTTGAAGAATATGTAGTCGACAACTATGCCGATTCCAAACAGCTCCTTGCCGATTTTTATGTTGAAAAAGCAAATGAAATGATACTACGTCATCACGAAATAATTAGTGAAGGTGAGGATCCCAAAGAACGGCATTACGATGTAGAAGACTATCAGGAATTAGTACAGCAGCTTTTAAATTACAAAAGTCATATTGCACCCGAGAAATTGACACAACTAACCAATTGGCTGGATGCGCAAATATACGATAGCATTTGTGTAGAGTTGGTCGTTACGGCTTCTCAATCGATATATGATGAGAGCGAAGTGTATATGCAGGGAAAATTTGAAATACGGATCAACGCTGAAAAACCCTATGCGGAAAGCGACATTATTGATATTTCCGAATTTTTAAAAAGTATGGAGCAAGATGGTGAATATTTTATATTTTCATGTTGCTGCGGCGTTCCTTCCTGTAGTGGCTGGGAAAAAGGCATTCAGGTGGAACATTTTGATACAACCATCCGTTGGACCAACCTGAACACCTGGAAAGAATGGTATTTTGAAAAGTACAGAATTGAAGATGACCTAAAAACCATCCGGGAAGAAGATAACGTTTACGAAACCTTTTTCGCTAAAAAAGAAATCGAATATATAGGAGTTGGCTATAATTGGAATACCGACGATAAATCCAAAATTAAATAACGAAATGAACGATACCTTTACTATTGATGATTTACAGGACTTATGGCAAAAAGTAAGCATTTTACATAGCGGGCAAACCTATGGCGGCCAAACTAAAGGCGAAAAAATCGAATATATCAATCATATCGGTAGTGTTGTATTTGAAATTATAAACGCCTCAAAAAATACGTTGAATTTTGACGTAGCCCTTGCCGTAAAATGCGCTCTTTTACACGATGCTCTGGAAGATACCAATCTTAGTATTGAAGAATTGGAAAAAGATTACGGTAAACAGGTTTTGGAAGGCGTACTAGCCTTAACCAAAAACACGCAGCTTGAAAGAGAACTTCAAATGATCGATAGTTTAGACCGGATAAAAGCACAACCAAAAGAAATCTGGGCGGTAAAAATGGCCGATCGGATTTGTAACTTATATGCGCCACCTTACTATTGGAACCAATCGAAAAAGGAAAAATACCTTCAGGAAGCCAAAATCATTTATGATTATTTAAAAGAGGGCAATGAATATTTAGCCGATAGGTTACTAGATAAAATCAAACTATATAAAGACAAATAATCCAAGTTATTGACAAACAAAACGTAACAAATATGGCAGAGATAGAAGACGGAATTCTTGAAAACTATGAGGAAATAATAAACTGGACCTATCCGGGTGCCACATTATATTATAAAGATTGTGATTTAGAACCTTCTGTAGCGGAAAAATTCACAAAAGATCTGTTAATCCGAAACGGATATTTTCTTGATGTCAGCTGTTTAGGCGGCGGTATTAAATTTAATACCCGCTTTTTAATTGCATCGGCAAAAGCAGCACGACTGTATGAAATAAACCCGGACAACGAAAGGTTTGGTCATTGCGCTATAAACATTAACAGCTATTTTAAAATTCTTGATGTTTATAAACTAAACGGTAAAACACAAATTTTTTTACTTCACATTCCTGCAAAAAGTTTACGCTATTTTGAAAGAGCAAGTTCGAATTGGGATGAAGATTTTATTCAAAAAGCAAGACAAAGTTTTGATACTAGAATTCACCAGGAGCCACGGCCAGATTTATTAGAACCATTTTGGCTGGAAAGAACAAACTATCCGGTTGGAATGGATGCTTACGACAAATTTTATCCTTTGACAAGTGTCACTCCAATTCCAAAAGCCGGAGAACCTTTATATAACGGAATTAAGAAACTGACAAATGATACCAGTGAAATTAATATTCCGGCACCCTATTACAGCGAACTAAATGGAAAATCCAAAATAGGCGTTTTTTTGAACAAAATATTCGGAAAATAAATAATTCACAGTATGCGCTATATGGAAATCTTTAAAAAACGAAACACCAAATACTATTTATGGGATTTTTTAGTAAAATTAAAGCATTAAAAGTCAGAGATATCGCGTTTTTTGCCAATGGTGATCACTTTTATTCAAAAGGATTAGAAGTATCGATCGGGAAAGAATTAAAAATCGCAAAATACGGGCTAACACTTGAGGAGCTAAATCCTATCCTACACTATCTGGTTGAATTTATTCAGGATGAAAAACCGGACATTAAAAACGGCAACAAATTAACCTGTTTCTCCTGGCTTATTTTAGCACAAGAAGAGGGAGACTTTTTTGAAATTCTTGAAATCTACCCGGAACAACAAGGTTTTGCAGCTGGATTAAACCGCACACTTCAGGTATTGAACCAACAGCTTTATGTTTGTGATCAATTAAAAGTGGAACCCATTTTCCCTGATTTTGACCAAATCGTTTGCATCGATCCGTTAATCAGAACCGGGTTACCGGCACATTTATTCCGTTGGAACAGAACCGCTCCCGATTCCGGTTGGGTTGCGATAACCGATAACTTTGATGAAGACACCATGTCGCTTGAAGAAATAACGGTAGGACAACTGATGACCTATCGCCCGGAAACAGTTCAGTTTATGGCGCTTCCTTTTGGCTATAAAGTCATCTGGGATGGTAAAGATGCTAAAATAGCATTTGATAATAATCTGATGGAGGATTAAACTATAGTTTTAAAAAGAAAATTAGAATGATCAAACAGATTTACATCATCAAAATTTGATATCAAAAGGAATCACAACCACAAAAAAGACGTTTCCAACGCTACGTTTTATCACAGAAAGGAACTAATAGCAATAATTTCTTAACAGCAAAATGTATTTTTAATTCTTTTTTGTTGTAAATTAGTTCAAGATTTTGGAATCTGAATATTGGTAATATACTAATATTCAGATTCTTTTTTTATAGCTGTTTCAGCGCCAAAAATATTAAGTATTTTTTAACGCTACGTTAAAGTTCGGTTGGTTCGGTTTAAACAAAACTAATTGTATCTTTGCGACCAAAATCAAGAATCCCCATGAATAAACAGCAGGAAGAAAAAGAAGAATTAATCGAACTATTCGGGATACACTTTGAAACGTATTATCATTTACCCCCCTGTGCGGCCCGCATATTAGGTCTGTTAATTATGAATGTCAGAGATAAAGGAATGACATTCGAAGAACTGGTCGATCAGGGATGTGCCAGTAAAAGTACCATCTCAACCAATATCAATTTATTGCTAAAGCTCGGAAAGATTACCTATTATACCAAAACCGGCGATCGCAAAAAATACTTTATGCCCTCTCCTCCTAACGAGCGCATTCAGAATCACCTTAAATTTATTGAATCTGAAAAAAACATGCTTGTCCGTGTGAAGGCTTACGAACTTAATTATCCAGCCGATGATAAAACACATACTGCCTTTGTAGTTAATGCGATGGATACCTATATGAAATACCTATCCAAATTTGAGCAAATCCTTAATGAGTGTATCAATCAGGAATCCTTATCAAAAGACGAATTTTAAAGCTATTTACAATTATATATAAATATTTTACCCTATGAAGAATAAAGTAATATTTAGCATGTTGGTCCTGTCGATGGTATTGGCATCGTGTGGAGACAAAAATCCGCAACAGCAGCAACCTAGTGGTCCCATGCCCTTTCCTGTTCAGAAAGTAGTTAAAGAAAATACCACAACCTATCAAGAATATTCCGCCAATTTACAAGGTCAGCAAAACGTAGAAATCCGCCCGAAAGTAAGCGGTTTTATCGAGCAGATTTTTGTCGACGAAGGACAAACAGTACGCAAAGGACAGGTATTGTTTAAATTGGAAACCAACACCCTATCGCAGGATGCCGGTGCGGCCAAAGCAGCCGTTGCAGCCGCTCAGGTGGAAGTGGATCGTTTAATTCCGTTGGTAGACCGCAAAATCATCAGTAATGTAACGTTGGAAACTGCAAAAGCCAATCTGGCACGTGCTAAAGCCAGCTATAACAGTATTGCGGCCAACATCAACTTTGGAACCATTACCAGTCCGGTAGACGGTGTTATTGGAAGTATTCCGTATAAAGTAGGAAGTTTGGTAAGCGCTACTACAGCCGATCCGTTGACTACCGTATCGGATATCCGTAATGTTCGCGCTTATTTTACGATGAATGAAAAACAATTGATCCAGTTTAGCAGAACCTTCCCGGGTGCGACTTTATCTGACAAGATCAAAGCGATTCCTTCGGTAGAATTAATTCTTGCGGATAATTCGGTGTACGAACACAAAGGAAAAATCGAAACTGTAAATGGTCTGGTAAACGCCCGTACCGGTAGTACCGAATTCCGTGCGCAGTTCCCGAACCCGCAGTCGGTTTTAAGAAGCGGTGGTAGCGGAATCATTCGCCTTCCTGTTGAAGCCAAAGACGTAATCCTGATTCCTCAAAATGCCGTTTACGACATGCAAGGAAAACAAATGATTTATGCCGTTGGAAAAGACAACAAAGTACATTCGAAAATTATAGAAACCAACGGTACTTCCGGTTTGAATTTTATCGTAACCGGTGGTGTTGAATCCGGAGAAGTAGTTGTAGTGGAAGGTGTTACCAAATTGGCCGACAACCAGGAAATCGTTCCGCAGGAAGCTGGTAAAAATGCACAACCGGCAGTAAATGCTCCCGTAAAAAAATAAACTTATGATTAAAACATTTATAAACAGACCGGTACTTTCTACCGTAATCTCCATCATTATAACCATTCTGGGTATCTTGGGATTAACATCGTTACCCATAGAACAATACCCGGAAATTGCACCGCCAACCGTACAGGTTAGTGCTACCTATACCGGAGCCAATGCCGAAACGGTTTTAAACAGTGTTGTAACGCCAATCGAAGAAGAAATCAACGGTGTGGAAGGTATGACCTATATGACGTCGACATCGGCAAATAACGGTGCGGCCAACATTAGCGTATTCTTCGAATTGGGTGTAAATCCCGATATCGCAGCCGTAAACGTACAAAACCGTGTGGCGCGTGCTACCAGTAAACTACCACAAGCCGTAGTAAATACCGGGGTAACCACGATTAAGAGTCAGACGAGTGCGTTGATGTTCTTCGCCTTATATTCGAACAATAAAGAGTATGACGAGACGTTTATCCAGAACTACGCCCGTATCAACCTGGTACCGAAATTACAACGTGTAAAAGGGGTTGGACAAGTAAACGTATTTGGTGCAAAAGACTACTCGATGCGTATCTGGATCGATCCGGAAAAAATGGCTAACTATAAAGTAGTGCCGTCCGATATTCAGGATGCATTACGCGAACAAAACTTAGAAGCCGCACCGGGTAAATTTGGTGAAAATGCTGATGGTGTTTACGAATACGTAATCAAATATAAAGGACGTTTATCTAAAATTTCCGAATACGAAAACATCATTATCAAATCGACCGGAAACGGAAACTTCCTTCGATTAAAAGATGTAGCGACTGTCGAATTAGGAGCCTTTAACTACGGTGCCAAAAACATGGCAATGGGTAAACAAGGTGTGGCTGTTGGTATCTTCCAGACATCCGGATCGAACGCTCAGGACATTATGACGGAAGTAATCCATATTTTGGAGGAAAGTAAAGGTACTTTCCCTAAAGGAATCGATTATGTAATTCCATACAACTCGAAAACCTTCCTTGATGCCTCTATTGCAAAAGTAGTTTCGACATTGGTAGAGGCTTTTATCCTGGTATTTATCGTAGTATTCGTATTCCTACAGGACATCCGATCTACCTTGATTCCGGCTATTGCCGTACCGGTTGCGATTGTAGGTACCTTCTTCTTCCTCCAATTATTCGGATTCTCGATCAACATGCTTACGTTGTTTGCGATGATTCTGGCGATTGGTATCGTAGTGGATGATGCCATCGTAGTTGTGGAAGCCGTCCACGCCAAGCTCGACCACGGAATAAAAGACGCCAAACAAGCGACGATTTCGGCTATGGACGAGATCACCGGAGCGATTGTTTCGATCACCCTGGTTATGTCGGCGGTATTCGTACCGGTTTCCTTCCTAAAAGGACCATCCGGAGTATTCTACAAACAGTTTGCGATTACATTGGCCGTTGCGATTGTGATTTCGGCGATCAACGCCTTAACATTGAGTCCGGCGCTTTGTGCCCTGTTCTTAAAACCGCATGACGATTCGGAACATGCTAAAAAAGGATTAAAAGATCGTTTCTTTACCGCGTTCAACACGGCATTCGATTCGATGAACAACAAATACAGTAAGTCGTTAAACTTCCTGGTTAAAAGAAAATGGATCACCGGAATCTCTTTATTGGCAGTAACGGGTATTACATTACTATTGTTCAGCACTACTCCATCCGGATTTATTCCGAATGAAGACCGTGGTATCATCATGGGGGATTTAACTTTACCTCCGGGAACCACTTTAGAGAAAACACAGTTAGCCGTTAACGAACTGGATTCTATCCTGGCCTCTATGGACATTATCGAATCCCGTATGAGTGTGGTTGGTTTCAGTTTATTAAACAACGTAAATGGTGGTTCATATGCCTTTACCGTTATCAAATTAAAAGACTGGGCACATCGTAAAGAAGCTACACAGTCAATTGAAGCGGTAGTTGGTGAACTATTCGGACGTACAGCGCAATTTAAAGATGCCCGAGCGTTATTCTTTACACCTCCGAGTGTACAGGGATTTGGTACGGCAGACGGATTTGAGTTTAAACTACAATCCAAATCAGACGACGACTGGGCGACGATCAGTAAAGTGAGTGGTGAGTTCTTACAGGCGCTAAACCAACGTCCGGAAATCCAGTATGCGATGACCAACTTTAACCCGAACTTCCCACAATACCAGCTGGACATCAACATTGAAAAAACGAAAGATGCCGGTATTAGTGTATCCGATATTTTCAATACGTTACAGGGGTATTACGGTGGATTATATACAACCGACTTTAACAGTTTCGGTAAACAATACCGTGTGATGATTCAGGCAAAACCGGAAGATCGCGCTACCGAACAAAGTTTGGATAAAATTTATATCAAAAACCGAAATGACGAATTGGTAGCAATCAGTCAGTTTGTGAGCCTTAAGAAAACCTATGGTCCGGAATCGGTTACCCGTTTTAACCTGTTAAAATCAGTAAACGTAAACGGTAAAGCCAAACCAGGATATAGTTCCGGGGATGCGATTAAAGCGATTGAAGAAGTTGCGGCACAACATTTACCGAATAACTACACCTATGAGTTTTCCGGTATGACCCGTGAGGAGATTGCTTCCGGAGGTCAGGCGATTGGTGTATTCCTATTGAGTTTGATTTTCGTATACTTCCTGTTAAGTGCGCAGTACGAAAGTTATTTATTGCCATTATCGGTAATCCTATCGTTACCGGTGGGTATTGCGGGAGCCATCGGATTTGTAAAACTGGCTGGACTTGAAAACAACATTTACTTCCAGATTGCACTGATCATGCTTATCGGACTACTCGCGAAAAATGCCATTCTAATCGTAGAGTTTGCCATCCAGCGTAGACGTCATGGTATGAGCCTGTTTGAATCGGCAGTTGAAGGAGCAAAAGCCCGTTTACGACCGATTTTGATGACCTCTTTCGCCTTTATCTTTGGTCTGTTGCCACTGGCTTTAGCCAACGGAATTGGAGCCGTAGGTAACCGTTCTATTGGTATGGGAGCGGTTGGAGGAATGTTAGTCGGTACCATTTTAGGGGTATTCTTTATTCCGGTATTGTTTGTGATCTTCCAGGGACTACAAGAACGTATTACCGGAAAAACAGCAGCCCAAAAAGCGGCCGAGCAGGATTCTGAAAATGTTGCATTATAAAACTATGAAAATGAAATATCAAAAATCATATAAAATAATGGTTGTCATAGCAGCTGCATCGGTGATGCAGTCTTGCTTTGTCGCCAAAAATTATGAGCGCCCACAGGTAAAAACCGAAGCATTGTATCGTACCGATGCTACGGCTACCGAAGGTGCGTCACTGGCGGGTGTTTCGTGGAAAACACTTTTTACCGATCCAATCCTTCAGGGCTATATCGAAAAAGGACTACAGAATAATTACGATATCCGAATTGCAATGCAGTCGATTGTAGCTGCCGAAGCAAATCTGAAACAGGGTAAAATGGGCTACCTGCCTACGCTTAGTGTGGGTGCCAGTCTTACCCACCAGGAATTGGCTAAAAACAGTCAGTTTGGTTCCTTTTTTAATGGTGCTTTAGATCAATATCAGCTTGCTGGAAACCTATCGTGGGAAGCCGACATCTGGGGAAAAATCAGAAGTAACAAACGTGCGGCCAATGCTTCCTATTTACAAACGGTAGCAGCCAATCAGGCGGTAAAAACACAATTGTTGGCCAGTATTGCTTCGACCTATTATCAGTTGTTATCGTTGGATGCACAGTTAAAAGTAGCTGAAGAAACCTTACTAAACCGCGATAACAGTGTTATTACGATTAAAGCATTAAAAGACGCCGGAAACGTAAACGAAGTAGCCGTAAAACAAACGGAAGCACAGAAATATGCTACCGAGTTGATCATTGCCGATTTGAAAAATAACATTGTAATCATGGAAAACACCCTATCTATCTTATTAGGACAATCGCCCGGTAAAATAGAAAGAGGAACCCTGGCGGCTCAAACCATGAATGTGGATGTAAACCTTGGTGTTCCAGCCGATTTATTAAGCAAAAGACCGGACGTAATGGCTGCCGAATACAATCTGATCTCTAATTTTGAGATGACTAATGTAGCACGCAGTAATTTTTATCCGTCGTTTACGGTAACGGCTTCCGGAGGTTTCCAAAGTTTGGAGTTAAAAGAATGGTTTAGTACCAATTCCCTGTTTGCAAATATCGTAGCCGGATTGACACAACCTATTTTTAATCAACGTCAGATTAGAACGCGATATGAAGTAGCAAAAGCCAATCAGGAAAAAGCTTATTTACAGTTTGAGCAATCCCTGTTAACAGCCGGGAAAGAAGTTTCGGATGCCTTGTCGCAATATAAAAATGAAACCGGTAAGATTGTAATCCGTGAAAAACAAGTGGATGCGCTTAAAAAAGCGGCCAACTATTCCGATGAGTTATTAAACCACGGTTTTGTAAACTATCTGGAAGTATTAACAGCCAAGAATTCCGCTTTAAGTAGTGAGCTGGATCTTATTGATAATAAATACCGACAGTTTAATGCCATTATCACGCTTTATAAAGCATTAGGTGGCGGAACACAATAATGTAATACTGTTTATTTAACACCTGACAGGTTTTTGAAACCTGTCAGGTGTAACTAAACAAAAACAAAAAAAGGGGGAGCATTAGAAATGCTCCCCCTTTTTTATAATCTTAACGGATCTCCTATTAAGGTATGCTAGTACAGTCTTTTATCTTTTATCTTTTATCTTTTTTTCTTAGCCAGAGTGGCACTTACTGATTTCACACCTGACAGGTTTTGAAAACCTGTCAGGTTTAGCAAAACCTAAAAAGTGTAACGAAACAAAAATAAAAAGGGAGCAATCAAGTTGCTCCCTTTTTGTTTTGCTATCCTAAAATAGCATTTTAAACTATACACTAGTTAAAAAACAATTCCTATTTTATCTTTTTTTCTTTGCCGGAGCGGCACTTGCCGAAACGTTGTTTACATATTTTTTATCCGTTGGATTATACGTCATACGGCTTTCCTGTGATTTGTTTTTCAGAATCACATCCCCTTCTCCGGTTAGTGTAAACTCAAAACCTTCTCTTCGCATTCGCTCCTGTGTTTCGGATGCATTTTGTCCTTTATCCAGAAATACGATTTCTTTAATCTTGGTCGTAGTCTGTACATTAGCTAATATTTGCGTCTTTGTAGCCGGTTCCCATATTTCCGAATAGGTACTCAACGCCTCTTCGTTTTTGGTTTTGGTTTCGGTAACGTTTTTTTCGGTCCACGTAATACAACACAGTGGTGTGTCTTTGGTTTTAAAGGTTGTGATCTTACATTCGGCTGGTACCGCTTTGTCGATCGCTTTTACCAATAGCGTATCTTTTTTGGCTCCTTTTTCATTACGGAAAACATAAAAAGTCTGTTGGTTTTTATTCTTGATCAATTCTGCGGTTAGATCGTCTGCTTTTGCCAATACGGTTGTCTGACTTTTTGCTGCCGGTGCCTTTCCTCCCGCTTTTTTCTTCTGACTGTACATACCTACCGTAAACAGTAACGATACAGCCAGGATAACATATTGTTTCATAATGGGGGTGATTTGGTTGAATACAGGCAATGTACAAAAAAATTGCATAAATACGGACTGTTATTTTTACAACAAAATTTTTGTTTTATAAACACCTGACAGGTTTTAAAAACCTGTCAGGTGTAGAAGTTGATACCACAAAAAAGGGCTGTCTTGATAAGACAGCCCTTTGTATAAATACGTTTTAAAACTTATTTGTTGCTTAAAAAGGCTAACACATTTTTTTCGATACGCGCGTCGATATTCGAAATATCAGCTTTTACAAACGATTCTCCTAAGATGTTTTCGTATAATTCGATATAACGATCAGAAACCGTTGCAATATATTCGTCAGTCATTTCCGGAATCTGTTGTCCGTCTTTACCCTGAAAACCATTAGCGATTAACCATTGACGTACAAATTCTTTCGATAATTGTTTTTGTGCTTCGTTGTTATCCTGACGTTCCTGATAGCCATCGGCATAAAAATAACGGGACGAATCCGGTGTGTGGATTTCGTCGATCAAAACGATTTTTCCGTCTTTTGTTTTTCCAAATTCATATTTGGTATCCACCAAAATCAATCCTTTACTGGCCGCGATCTCGGTTCCTCTCTGGAATAAAGCTCGGGTATATTTTTCTAAAACAATATAATCTTCTTCTGAAACGATTCCTTTAGCCAAAATATCTTCGCGTGAAATGTCTTCATCATGTTCTCCATTGTCTGCTTTAGTCGATGGTGTGATGATCGGCTCCGGAAATTTGTCGTTTTCTTTTAAACCTTCCGGCAGTGCTACGCCGCAAAGGATACGTTTTCCTAAAGCATATTCGCGTGCTGCATGTCCGGATAGATAGCCTCTGATAACCATTTCTACTTTAAAAGGATCGCATAAATGTCCTACGGCAACATTGGGATCGGGAGTCGCGATTAACCAGTTAGGCACGATATCGGCCGTTAATTGCATGAATTTTGTAGCAATCTGGTTTAGAATCTGACCTTTGTAAGGAATTCCTTTTGGCATTACGACATCAAAAGCCGATAGACGGTCGGTAGCCACCATTACCAAAAGTTCGTCATTGATATTGTACACTTCCCGTACTTTACCGCGGTAGACGGATTTTTGACCCGGAAAGTTAAAATTAGTTGTTGTGATTGTGTTCATAGAACGCTTGTAGTTAGTTGTTATAAAGGTGCAAAAGTAATTAAAAACCCTACTGCTACCAAAAAAAACCAACCTTTCGTGAAGGGTGGTTTGTATAAATTTTAATCGTGATTTTCAATACTCGTATAGCATCAATAATTTTCATAACCAGTGGGTGGCACACCATGTCTTTATGATCCAGATATAAAATACCAACGCCTTCTTAGTCTTTTAAAATCAATACGACTTCTTTTAGTCCGGAAATAGTTCGTTTGAGTTTTAGTTTTTTGACCAATATCTGATAAAATTAGTGTACTTCAATTAATTACACCCACCGAGTTAAAATGAAACACTTTGCTTAATTCGGTAACTTTTACAATTGGCCATCCATAATATTAAGAATTTTCTTAGGTTAGTAACGATTATTATTCTATTTTTAGCGTCTTAATCAATTTATTAATACTTTTTTAAATTATGAAAAAAATTAGCATTTTAATTTTAGCAAGTGCACTGACCTTGACATCTTGTAAGAAAGAACAAACCGAGGAACAAACTGAGGAACCAACTACAGAAACCCCCACTGCCATTGTAAGACCGGAGCCAAAAACAACTGTATCGGGTACTTCTTTTATAGATGAAAGTGAGAATACTTATGACAAACAATTTCAATCAGGAAGTCATACAAAAGAAAAATATACAGTTGTAAGTTATACTACAAATGCTAAATTCGCTGAAACAGAATTCGAAAATAGTGTACCAACTGAAGACGAACAATTATTAGCTGTAAACATTGGCCTTGAGAGTCTTCTATGTGATGGAAGGTTTTCTGGGATGAATACAAGTTTTTCTATTCATATAGATGATAAAGCAGAAGAAATACAAAAGTTTACTTCTTTTACACCAGAATTTTTTAAAGCAAATCCTAATGCTGTAAGTCTTGATACAAACACTAGTGTAACTTTAAAGAAAGGTGAGAAAACTGAAAAAGTATTTTATTTCGTAATACCTAAAGATGCAGATCTATCTAAAGCCTATTTAACCCTGTATAGAGGAAGTGATATGGAGGAACTTAAGTTACCATTAAACCCATAATTTTTGAAAACGTTTTTATGTGAATAATTATGTACTAAATTAAGTCTTCACTATAAAATTGCACAGGATAAGATGAAACATTTTATCCTGTTTTTTTTACTTAAATTTTGAGTTTATTTGAAATAAATAGTATTTGAAAAACCTAAAAAACATTCGCAACAGGTAAATAAAAAAGCCCTCCCTTTGTAAGGAGAGCTAATTTTTTAATCAAGCCTGTTTAAACAGGTATGTAATCCTCTAAATTTTAATCGTGATTTTCGATACTCTTATAGGCATCAATGATTTTCTTAACCAGTCGGTGGCGCACAATATCTTTATCATCCAGATATAAAATACCAACTCCTTCTACGTCTTTTAAAATCAATAAGGCTTCTTTTAGTCCGGAAATGGTTCGTCGTGGTAAATCGACCTGACCCGGATCTCCGGTAATAATAAACTTGGCATTACGTCCCATACGGGTTAGGAACATCTTCATTTGCGAATGCGTCGTATTTTGTGCTTCATCCAGAATAACAAAAGCATTGTCCAACGTACGGCCACGCATAAACGCCAATGGTGCAATCTGGATAACCCCTTTTAGGAGATAATCTTCCAGCGTTTGCGGTGGCAACATATCGCGTAAGGCATCGTATAACGGTTGCATATACGGGTCCAGTTTTTCTTTCATATCGCCCGGAAGGAATCCTAAATTCTCGCCGGCTTCTACTGCAGGACGGGTTAAGATGATCCGCTTTACTTGCTTTTCTTTCAATGCTTTAACCGCTAGTGCAACTCCGGTATAGGTTTTTCCGGTTCCGGCAGGTCCTACGGCAAAAACCATATCGTTTTTCATGGTAAAATCGACCAGTTTTTGCTGATTGGGTGTTAAGGCCTTGATCAGTTTTCCTCCAATACCGTGTACCAGAATCTTATCGTGATCGGCCATTTTTTGTTCGTCCTGACTGTTGGTTTGTACAATTCGTTCGATCACATTATCGTCGATAGAATTATACCGCGAAAAGTGATTCATCAATCTATGGAACCGCACTTCAAACTCATCCAAAATTTCCTTTTCTCCGTAGGCTTTCACCAGCGTGCCACGGGCTACGATTTTTAATTTTGGGTATAATTTTTTAATTATCTCAAGATGAGCATCCTGAGCCCCCCAGAATTCTTTAGGGGTGATGTCTGTCAATTCGATGGTTCTTTCGTTCAAAAGCAACGGGATTTAATTAAAAAAATAAGTTAGCTTTGCATATCTCAAATCTAGCAATTTTTAAAGAAAGTTCCCTTAATAGTTATAAACAAAATGATGTCAATAATTACGCTTACTACCGACTTCGGGCTAAAGGACCACTTTGTGGGTTCTTTGAAAGGTAAGATTATTACGGAACATCCTGATGTACAAATTATTGACATTTCGCACAATATCGATTTGTTTAACATATCGGAAGCCAGCTATATTATCAATGCAGCCTACAGTAGCTTTCCAAAAGGAACCGTTCACCTGATCGGGGTTGATTCGGAGCGTACTTTCGAAAGCAAGCATATTGCCATGCAATGGAATGATCATTATTTTATCTGTGCCGATAATGGTATTTTAAGCATACTAACGCAGAAAATCGTACCTCAGAAGATTGTAGAGATCAACATACACGATCGTTTAGCGGATAATGCAACCGATATGGACGTTTTTGTAAAAGTTGCCTGTCATTTGGCAAAAGGTGGCGTTATGAACGTTATCGGACGGGAAATTAACAGCATCAAAGAAATAAGCGAACTTCAGGCAACTGTTGCGACCGATTATAACGCGATTAACGGTGCCGTAGTTTATATTGATCATTTTGGTAACTGTGTTACGAATATTTCCCGAAAACTGATTCAGGAAACTGCACGCGGACGGAATTTTGAGATCCGTTTCGGAACCAAGACCATTAAAAGCGTTCACCAGAACTATTCCGATTTTAAAATAGCCGAGAAATTTGTTTTAAAAGATTACGAAGGCGAAAAGCTGGCGTTGTTTAACGAAGCTGATTTTCTGGAAATTGCCATCTACAAAAGTAACCCGTCTACAGTGGGTTCGGCCACCTCATTATTGGGTCTGAAATTCCGCGATCGGGTGACTATAATTTTCAAATCTTAAATTCCAAAAATTAATTCATAATTCCTTATGTTTGTACGCATCGTAAAAATGAGTTTCCATGAAGAGAAAATCGAAGCTTTTTTAACGAATTTTCATGAAGTAAAGCAAAATATACGCAACTTCCCCGGTAATCGCTTTTTGGAGCTTTACCAGGACAAAAACAACCCGTCGGTTTTCTTTACCTATAGTTATTGGGAAACGGAATCCGATTTGGAAAACTACCGGAAATCGGAGCTTTTTATCGAAGTTTGGGCGTATACAAAGCAATTTTTTAATGCCAAACCCGAAGCCTGGAGCGTTGATAAACTGGTGAGTCTGGAATAAAATAAAACGTACAAAAAATAAATGAAAGCCTTATTATTAAGAGAGATCAAATCCTTTTTCGGTTCGCCGATAGGTTATTTGGTTATCGCTATTTTCCTATTGCTAAACGGCCTGTTCCTTTGGGTATTTGAAGGTGACTTTAATATCCTGAAAAGCGGTTTTGCCGATTTAAGTCCCTTTTTTACTTTAGCCCCGTGGATTCTTATTTTCCTGATTCCGGCCGTTACCATGCGTAGTTTTTCGGATGAAAAGAAACAAGGTACCATCGAATTGATGCTAACCAAACCGTTGAGTATCTGGGAAATTGTAAACGGTAAGTTTCTGGGTGCCTTTTTACTAATTGTAATCGCGATTATCCCAACCATCATTTATGTTGTCGTGCTCTCCAAATTTGGAAACCCGGAAGGGAATATCGATATGGGAAGTACGTTGGGTTCCTATTTTGGTTTATTGTTCCTGATTGCGTCCTATACGGCCATTGGAATTTTTACTTCTACCCTATCCGACAATCAGATTGTAGCGTTTATCGTTGCGGTTTTCCTTTGTTTTGTTTTCTATTTCGGTTTCGAAGGAATGTCCGGTTTTATGGGTTCTTTCGGAAATACGATAGCCAGTTTTGGAATGGATTACCATTTTAAAAGTATGAGCCGTGGTGTGATCGATACCCGCGACATTATCTATTTTATCAGTGTTACCGTACTATTCTTGTCGGCAACGGTTTATAAACTTAAATCTTTAAAATGGTAATGAAAGCGCAGCAAAAGAAAAACCTAAAACAATTCGGGATTATCCTACTTGCTCTGGTTGCGGTAAACGTTATCGGTAGCTATTTTTTCAAACGTTTTGACTTAACACAGGACAAACGCTATACACTATCGGAAACCTCATTAGAGATCATTAAAAGCATCGACAGTCCGTTGTATATTGATGTTTTCCTGGACGGACAGTTTCCGGGTGAATTCAAACGATTACAAGCCGAAACCAAACAGCTTTTAGAAGAATACAAAGCCTATAATTCCAATATCATTTTCCAATTTGTAAATCCGTTGGAAAAAGAAGAAGAACGCGAGGCGACCATGAAAATGTTATACCAACGCGGTCTGACTCCTATCAATATTACGGTAGACGATCGTGGCAAGCAATCGCAAGAGGTGGTTTTTCCTTGGGCTATTGCGACCTATAATGACAAAAGCACGAAAATACAGTTGCTTAAAAACATGATGGGTGCAAGTACCGAAGAAAAAGTAGTGAGTTCGGTACAACATTTGGAATATGCCTTTGCCGATGCCTTTAATAAAATCTCAAAAAGCAAGGAAAAGAAAATCGCGATCATCAAAGGAAACGGAGAATTACACGAATTACAGATTGCCGATTTCCTAAAAACCATACGTGAGAGTTATTATATCGGACCTTTTACACTGGATTCTGTAGCCAAAAATCCGATAAAAACAGCTGCGGCACTTAAAAAATACGATTTAGCCATTATTGCCAAACCAAGTGAGAAGTTTAACGAGGAAGAAAAACAGGTTTTAGATCAGTTTATCGTTAACGGTGGAAAAACATTATGGTTGGTCGATGCGGTTCAGGCCGAAATGGACAGTTTGTATAACGACAGCGGATCGATTCTGGCCTTTCCAAGAGATCTGAACTTAAACGATATGTTCTTTAAATACGGATTCCGAATTAACCCGGCTTTGGTAAAAGACGAACAGGCGGCTCCGATAAAACTGGCTTCGGGCGATCGTGGAAGTGCTACACAATACGAACAATATTTCTGGAAATATTCACCATTTATCTATCCGCAATCGCAAAATCCGATTGTGAAAAACATCGAAGGGGTACGTTTTGAATTTGCCAACCCAATCGATACGTTAAAAAATGGAATTAAGAAAACGATTTTGATGGAATCGTCGCAATATTCGAAGAGTATTGGTACGCCAATTGAGGTTAGCCTAAATATGGTTACCGAAGAAACCGGACCAAAAGACTATATTGGTGGCGGTCGTATACCGGTATCGGTATTGTTGGAAGGAAAATTCCAGTCGATGTATGACAACCGTGTTCTTCCGTTTAAAGACAGTACGTATAAGACTACCGGAAAAGCCGGAAAAATGATTGTGATTTCCGATGGCGACATTATTAAGAACCAACTGGATCAGGCTTTTCAGCCTATGGAACTCGGTTATGACAAGTGGACGAACAACCTATATGGCAATAAAGAATTCCTTTTGAACTGTGTGAATTATTTACTGGACGATACCGGACTTATTAACATTAGAAGTAAAGATGTCGATTTGCCGTTACTGGACAAACAAAAAGTGTACGACAACTACACGATCACTCAGATTATAACTGTCGGATTACCAATAGTTGTACTGGCCTTGTTTGGACTATTGTTCACTTTTTTAAGAAAAAGAAAATATTCCCGCTAGTTGTTAATAAAAAATGTTTTTTCATTAGACAGATTACGATATATTTGTGAAATGTAAAATGTAATACCAATTTTACAAACCTAAAAAAGAAAGATGATGAAGTTTATTGTATCCAGTTCATATTTATTAAAACAATTACAGGTTTTAGGTAGTGTTATCAACAGTAGCAACACCTTGCCTATTTTAGATAATTTCTTATTTGAATTAGACAATAACCAACTTAGAGTATCGGCATCCGATTTGGAGACTACTATGTCGGCCACATTGGAAATCGATTCTACCAGTCAGGGAAGCGTAGCCGTTCCGGCCAAACTTTTACTTGAAATTTTAAAAACATTCCCGGAACAACCGTTAACCTTTACCGTTGAAGACAACAATACGGTAGAGATCAGTTCGAATTCGGGTAAATATGCACTAGCCTACGCTCCGGGTGATGAATTCCCGAAAGCAGTAGTTCTGGAGGAACCGTCTTCGACTTTGGTTCCGGCAGAAGTATTGGCAACGGCAGTGAGCAAAACAATTTTCGCAGCCGGTAACGACGATTTACGCCCGGTAATGTCGGGAGTATTCTTCCAGTTTTCTCCGGAGGGGTTAATCTTTGTAGCTACCGATGCTCATAAATTGGTAAAATATGCGCGTACCGATGTAAAAGCATCGCAAGTGGCCGATTTTATCATGCCTAAAAAACCATTAAATATTTTAAAAGGTATTTTGGCGGCTTCGGATGCGGAAGTAAAAATTGAATACAACGATTCGAATGCAACGTTCTCCTTTGATAATTATATTTTAACCTGTCGCTTAATTGATGGAAAATATCCAAATTATGAAGCGGTTATCCCGAAAGAGAATCCAAATAAATTATTGATGAACCGTACCCAGTTTTTAAGCTCTGTACGTCGTGTGGCGATTTTTGCCAACAAAACCACGCACCAGATCCGATTAAAAATTGCGGGTGCAGAATTAAACATTTCTGCTGAAGATATTGACTACTCCAACAAGGCAGAAGAAAGATTGACCTGTGACTATCAGGGCGACGATATGCAAATTGGATTTAACTCCCGTTTCTTAACTGAAATGTTAACCAACCTGCAATCGGACGAAATTATGCTGGAAATGTCGTTACCAAACCGTGCCGGAATTTTAACCCCGGTAGACGGATTGGATGAAGGCGAAACCGTAACGATGCTGGTAATGCCGGTAATGTTAAACAGCTAACCACACGCTATAACCAACCCTTTATAACCAAAAGACCGCAAGACCTAATCGGATTGCGGTTTTTTATTGGATAAAAGGCAGAAAAAATATAAAATGCAGCTTAACTTTCCCTCCCGTTTTTGTTTGCATAGCCGTTATTACACACAAGCACAGTTAGCTTCTATTTTTTTCTTTACTAATTTTAGTATTCTTTTTCGGGCTCCAAAATCTATAACTCCCGGCTCATCACTGCTAAAAGCGTTAAATTCAATTTGGTTTTCGTGGATCTGGAAATGTACTTCATAATATACACTCAATGCATATCTTTGATATTCCAACTTAATCAACTCATCATCAAGACTTGATATCAATCTAAATTTTTTTTCTTTAGCCAATTTAACAATACTATTTTTTTTAGAAGCAGTGTCAAGATTACAAAACACAAATACTGATTTGGAATTTTGATATGCTTTATAAATGGCATAGACATTCAATATAAATAAAAAAACAGAAGCTATCATTAAAATTTTGTGTCTGTTTTCATACCCTAGATAAAATAACACTATAGGAGGCCCAAGAGAAATTGTCAAGGTCATTGCATACTTTAATTTATCTAAAAAAGAAGTTTTAATTTGTTGCATTAAAATCGTGAATTTAGTCCGCTCGCGGAGCGATTAGCTATTACTTTTTTTCGAAGCTTTTCCATATGTTATTTTATGACCGCATTATTTAAAAACAATTTTTAAAGGCTGAATTGTATATTCGAAAAGGCCCAATTTTAAACCTGGTCTTTTAAAAAGTTACGATTTTGACTCTTGTTTGTCAGAGACAGCAATCATAATACTAAGATAATAAAAAGCAA
>NZ_JASLCE010000102.1 GCF_030146175.1 Flavobacterium sp.
TAAAAAATATGCCATTTTATCATAAATTAGGACAGATTCCACCAAAAAGACATACCATCTTTCGTAAACCAAACGGTGATTTGTATTACGAACAGCTTTTTGGCACCGTTGGATTCGACGGAATGTCGACCAATATGTATCACGAACACCGACCAACGCAGGTTAAGGAAATCCGCAAGCAATATAGTGTGGCGCCTAAAATCGCGAAGGGAAATAATATCCAGTCGTATCGCTTAAGAGGTTTTCAGGTAACACCGGAAAACGATTATCTGGAAAGCCGAAAAGCCGTATTAACAAATAGCGACTGTACGATTATTCTGGCAGCACCAAAAGAATCCACACGTGATTATTTTTACAAAAACACCGATGCGGATGAAATGATCTTTATCCACAGAGGAACCGGTAAATTAAGAACCATGTTGGGTAATCTGGATTTTAAATACGGTGACTACCTGATCGTACCGAGAGGGATGATCTATAAAATCGATTTTGATACCGATGACAATCGTTTGTTTATTGTAGAATCCAGACGACCAATTTATACGCCAAAACGGTACCGAAACTGGTTCGGTCAACTTTTGGAGCATTCGCCTTTCTGCGAACGCGATATCCGTCGTCCGGAAGAACTGGAAACTAATAATGAAAAAGGAGATTTCGTAATTAAAGTAAAGAAAAAAGACGAAATTTTCGAAATGGTATATGCAACACACCCGTTTGACGTAGTGGGTTACGACGGATTCAATTATCCGTATGCCTTATCGATTCACGACTTTGAACCGATAACCGGACGTATTCACCAACCGCCACCGGTACACCAGACGTTCGAAACGGATGCCTTTGTAGTGTGTTCGTTTGTTCCGAGACTTTATGACTATCATCCGCAGGCTATTCCGGCACCGTATAACCATAGTAATATCGACAGTGATGAGGTGTTGTACTATGTAGACGGTGACTTTATGAGCCGAAATGATATCGAAGCCGGACACATTTCGTTACACCCGGCCGGAATCCCACACGGACCGCATCCCGGAGCTGTTGAGAGAAGTATCGGCAAAACGGAAACTCAGGAATTGGCTGTAATGGTCGATACCTTTAAGCCGTTAATGCTTACCGAAGAGGCTATGAAAATTGCCGATGAGAAGTACTACCAATCCTGGTTGGAGCATTAATACCATTATAAAAAAACAAACAATAACAAACATTGAAGCAGGACATCAGAGTATGTTTCCGGCTGACTAAAATAATACTACAATGAGTAAAGAAGTAAAATCAGTTGAATACGGATTAGAAAAAATATTTGAAGGCGCGCAGGATTTCCTTCCGCTTATGGGAACGGATTATGTGGAATTTTATGTAGGAAATGCCAAACAAGCGGCACATTACTATAAAACCGCTTTCGGTTACCAGTCATTGGCGTATGCCGGATTGGAAACAGGAGTACGCGACAGAGCATCTTATGTGTTAAAACAAGATAAAATCCGTTTGGTATTAACTACGCCTTTAAATGCCGATTCGCCAATCAACGAGCATATCGTAAAACACGGTGATGGTGTTAAAGTAGTGGCTTTATGGGTAGAAGATGCGACAAAATCGTTCGAAGAAACGACAAAAAGAGGAGCGCGTCCGTTTATGGAACCAACTGTCGAAAAAGATGAGTTTGGTGAAGTAGTGCGTTCCGGTATTTATACCTATGGCGAAACGGTACACATTTTTGTGGAGCGTAAAAACTACAACGGGGTATTCTTACCAGGTTATAAAGAGTGGAAATCCGATTATAACCCGGAACCGGTTGGATTAAAATATATCGACCATATGGTTGGAAACGTAGGATGGAACGAAATGAATACCTGGGTAAAATGGTATGAAGATGTGATGGGATTTGTGAATTTCCTTTCTTTCGACGACAAACAGATCCATACGGAATACTCAGCTTTGATGAGTAAAGTAATGTCTAATGGTAACGGACGTATCAAATTCCCGATCAACGAACCGGCCGAAGGAGCTAAACGTTCGCAGATTGAAGAATATTTGGATTTCTATAACGGACCAGGTGTACAGCACATCGCTATTGCTACCGATGATATCATTTCTACGGTTTCCCAGTTAAAAGCTCGTGGAGTGGAGTTTTTATCAGCGCCACCAAAAGCGTATTACGAAGCTATTCCGGAAAGATTAGGAGATCATATGGCGATGATGAAAGAAGATATTTCCGAATTGGAAAAACTGGCGATCATGATTGATGCCGACGAAGAAGGGTATTTATTACAGATCTTTACCAAACCGGTTGAAGACCGACCAACGTTGTTTTACGAAATTATCCAACGTATGGGAGCTCGTGGATTCGGTGCCGGTAACTTTAAAGCCCTTTTCGAATCGATCGAAAGAGAGCAGGAATTGAGAGGAACTTTGTAAAAATCGATTTTTACTGATAATAGTTTAAAAACAAGGTTAAAAACAGCCTTGTTTTTGCTAATATTGTGTTAAAGTTGAAATTTCATTTGTAAATCAACAAAAAAACTAGCTACATTTGCACTCGCAAAAATGAGGTACTCATAAGCCTCATATTTGTAAAGTAAATTTTCATAATTTATAGTTTTTTGGTTGGTTAATAGCATAAAAACTCAGTCATTCTTTTGGCTGAGTTTTTTTGTTTCTTATTTTTGGAACAGAAATTGTAACTTCTTATAACAAATGTTTAAAAATTGAGACCCAATGAAAAAAACGGCCCTATTATTTTTGCTCCTGATTATAACAGTTACATCCTTTGCTCAAAAGGATTCTGCGTTTACAGCCGGTGAATGGTTTAAGTTCCGTATTCATTATGGGATTGTAAATGCGGGTTATGCTACCCTGGAAGTTCAGGAAGCAGTCAAAAACAATAAAAAGGTATTCCACGTACTGGGTAACGGTTATACAACCGGAATGACCAAGTTTTTCTTCAAAGTGGAAGACGATTACCAAAGCTATATCGACAAGCAAACCGGACGTCCATATCAGTTTGTAAGAAAAATAAACGAAGGAGGGTATAAGAAAAACCAGGAAGGGTTCTTTAATCAAACAAAAAAAACAGTTTTTGTGAAAGATTATGAAAAGAACACCGAAAACACGTTTTCCGTACCCGAAAATGTACAAGATATCGTATCTTCATTCTATTATTTGCGAAACCATCCCCACATCGACAAGTTAAAAGAAGGTGAGTCGATCGTCATCGATATGTTTTTTGATGATGAAACCTTTAAATTTAAGCTAAAGTTTCTCGGTAGAGAAGATTTAAAAACTAAATTTGGGACCATTTCCACGATGATATTCCGTCCGTATGTGCAGGCTGGTCGTGTTTTTAAAGAACAGGAGAGTCTAACGGTTTGGATATCAGATGATGAGAATAGATTGCCGATACGTATAAAGGCAAGTTTGGCGGTAGGTTCGTTGAAAGCCGATTTGGATGAATTCAAGGGACTGAAGAACTCTTTCAAAATTAAAGTGAAACCATAATGAAAATTACCTCAGAGATTCAGAGTAAGATTGATGAAATAGATGCAAAATATAAAGCGATAAATCAAAAGACGGAAACCCATTTGGAAGGGTTGCTTTGGGCAAAGCCCATAACGTATTGGGATTATATACAGACGGATCCGCTTTTGAGTCTCCAGGTACAACGAACAACACTTCCGGATGAGATGGTGTTTATTATGTACCATCAGGTAAACGAATTGCTTTTTAAAATGATATTGTGGGAAATCAATCAGCTAGCCCACTGTAACGAATTGTCGACATCGTTTTTTACGGAAAAACTGATGCGTATCAGTCGTTATTTCGATATGCTAACCACTTCTTTTGATATTATGAAAGAAGGAATGGCGGTCGATCAGTATCTGAAATTCCGAAATACATTAACACCAGCCAGTGGCTTTCAAAGTGCGCAATACCGTTTGATTGAATTTGCATCTACCGATTTGATCAATCTGATAGATCACCGTTTCCGGGCAACTATCGACAGAAATACACCGTACGAACACGCTTTCGAACACCTGTATTGGCAGGCGGCCGGAAAAGATTACAGAACCGGCGAAAAGTCGTATCTTATCAAAGAATTTGAAAAGAAATATAAAAAATCCTTCCTGGCGCATATGGAAGAATTTAATACCATAAACCTTTGGCGTAAGTTCAAGCAACTGCCGGAAGACGATCAGAAAAACGAAGCCCTGATTCAAGCCATGCGCCATTACGACAAAACCGTAAACATTACCTGGGTTATGGGGCATTATAATGCGGCGGTCAAATATATCGAAAGTGTACCGGGAACACAGGAAGCAACCGGAGGAAGTGATTGGAAAAAATATATGTTACCCAAATACCAGCGAAGAATTTTCTTCCCGGAACTATGGTCGGATGAAGAATTGGAAAAATGGGGAGAATAAAAGAATAACCACTAAACCTACTTGAATTGAAATATATTGCCATCATATTAGTATTAACAACATTATTTGCCTGTAATAAAAAAGAAGAAAAGGAAGTTAAAGCACCCGCGGTAAAAAAAGAAAAAATCCTGGTGGAATACGGATTTACTCTTAACGATTTTAAAGTGGTTAACGATACCGTGAAATCAGGCGATAGCTTCGGGAAGATTCTTGGGTCGCAAAACTTTGACGCTGCCCGGATTCATGAAATTAACGAAAAAATAAAAGACAGCTTTAATGTTCGCGATATCAGGATTGGCAAACCCTATACCTTGTTGCAAAACAAAACCGCACCACATGATCTGAAGGTTTTTATCTACCAGCCGGATCGGATGACATACTATGTGGTCGATCTTAGAGATTCGATCGTAGTACATAAAAAACAACGTCCCGTTACGATTAAACGACGTACGATTGCTGCGGCTATCGACGGATCGGTGTCGGAAACCTTAAAAAATGCAGGAGTATCCGCTGCATTGGCTCCGGAATTATCCCGTATTTATGCCTGGTCAATTGACTTCTTTAAAATCCAGAAAGGCGATAAATTTGCGGTAACGATCAACGAAAAATACATTAGTGATACGATTTATGCCGGAATTGAAAGTATTGATGCTTCCTATTTCGAATACAAAGGCAAAAAAGTGTATGCCTTTCCGTTTAAACAGGATCCGAACTCCAAAAGAGTCGATTATTTTGACGAAGAAGGAAAAGTGCTGAAAAACATGTTTTTAAAAGCACCGCTTAAATTTGTAAACATCACCTCCCGATTTACCAAAAGCCGTTTTCATCCGGTTCAGTTAAAGTGGAAAGCCCATAACGGAACGGATTATGCTGCACCAACCGGAACTCCAATCATGACAACTGCGTCCGGAGTGGTAGAGCGCACCGGATATACCGCAGGAAATGGTAACTTTGTAAAAGTAAAACATAGCGGTGCCTATGCTACGCAATACCTGCATATGTCCAAAATACTTGTTCGTCAGGGACAACGTGTACAACAGGGCGATGTCATTGGAAGAGTAGGAAGTACCGGATTGGCAACAGGACCTCACGTATGTTACCGTTTCTGGAAAAATGGTATTCAGGTGGATCCGTTACGCCAAAAGCTTCCGAATTCGGAGCCTATGAATGCAAAATACAAAGCGCGTTATATGGAATATATCAAACCGCTTAAAAAAGAATTAGACAGTGTTTCAATTGCAAAGTTTGGAGAATAGATGTTAGAGAATACAAATCCTACAGGAACCGTAGCCTGGCAAAAGTTACGTGCGCATTTTAACGAAATGCAGTATGTAAAAATGCAGGATCTTTTTGCAGCCGATACACAACGGACAGAAAAGCTACACTTGCTTTGGAACGACTTTGTACTGGATTATTCCAAAAACCGCATTGAAAAAAAAACGCTGGACCTTTTTGTCGAACTGGCCGAAGAGGTTGATCTTACAGCAGCTATCGAAAAATATTTCTCAGGAGATAAAATCAATCATACCGAAGACCGAAGTGTCCTTCATACGGCCTTGCGGTCAGATGAAGCTGCAATATGGGTTGATGGTACCAATATAATTCCGGAAATCCAATCCGTTAAAGCGCATATCCGATCGTTTTCGGAGGCAGTGATTAGCGGAGCTAAAAAAGGCTATACCGGAAAAGATTTTACCGATATCGTAAATATTGGTATTGGAGGCTCGGATCTTGGGCCAAATATGGTCGTGGAAGCGCTGCAATTTTACAGTAACCATCTGAATGCACATTTTATTTCAAATATCGATGGCGATCATGTGACTGAAAAATTAAAGCACCTCAATCCGGAAACCACACTGTTTATTATTGTTTCCAAAACCTTTACGACTCAGGAAACCCTTACCAATGCCGAAACGATTAAAAAATGGTTTCTAAAAACAGCACCTCAGGAAGCGGTTGCGGATCATTTTGTTGCGGTTTCGACAAATTTGGAAAAGGTAGCCGAATTTGGAATTTCCGAAGACAATGTTTTCCCGATGTGGGATTGGGTTGGCGGACGATTTTCACTGTGGAGTGCTGTCGGACTTTCGATTAGCCTGGCCATTGGGAATGCAAATTTCGAATCCCTTTTAAAAGGAGCCAATGAAATGGATACGCATTTCAGAACCGCGGCTTTCGATCGTAATATGCCGGCTATTCTGGCGTTTATCAGCATCTGGTACAATAACTTTTTTGAAGCCGAAACCGAAGCTATTATTCCCTATTCCGATTATCTGAAAAAACTCGTTCCGTATTTACAGCAGGCTTTTATGGAAAGTAACGGTAAACAAGTGAACCGTGACGGTTATCCGGTCAATTATCAGACCGGAACAATTGTATGGGGTGAACCGGGAAGTAATTCACAGCATGCTTTTTTTCAATTGATTCATCAGGGAACCAAATTGATTCCAGCCGATTTTATCGGATTTAAAGAATCCCTACACGGGAATACGGAGCATCACGATAAATTGATGTCGAATTTTTTTGCGCAAACCGAAGCTTTGCTTAAAGGTAAAACCGAAGCGGAAGTCATTAGGGAAACAAATGAAAATAGCGATCTGGTTCCTTTTAAATTGTTCGACGGTAACCGACCT
Source organism: Flavobacterium sp. (assembly GCF_030146175.1). GTDB lineage: Bacteria > Bacteroidota > Bacteroidia > Flavobacteriales > Flavobacteriaceae > Flavobacterium. Next base: position 7,052 of record NZ_JASLCE010000102.1, read on the forward strand.
ACAAATACGTTGCTTATTACGAAACTAACCCCGGAAACATTAGGAAGTCTGATTGCGATGTACGAACACAAAATTTTTGTACAAGGTATCATCTGGAATATCTTTAGTTATGATCAGTTTGGTGTGGAATATGGTAAATCACTAGCCAATACGATTTTAAAAGAAATTAATGATCATCAAGTCGGATCGCATGACAGTTCCACGGCATTCCTTTTGCGGAATTATTTAAAATAAGACACTTTAAAAAATAAAAATAAGATTCTGCTACGGCGGAATTTTTTTTGCTTAAATTTAAGTGTTAGACTGCTGGTGTTTTATATTTTGTGTGATCACTAAAAACAATATTACTCCTCTTTGTTGTTTTCTTTTCCTCCTGTTGATGTTATTTTGTTTGTAAATCAAGAGATAGTATGGGGGCTTTTTTTAATTTTAAAATCCTAAAAAGAATATACCACTTTCACAACAGATTGAGTAAAACAGGATTGTTTGTAACTGCTTTTTTTGTTCTGTATTCGCTAACGATGGTGCTTTCCATTATAGGGAATTGTTTACAGGAGGATGCTTTGACTGTAAAATTTTTGGAAGGGAAAGACCCACTTTGGATTTTTGTGCTGACAGTTATTCTGGCGCCTGTTGTTGAAACCCTTATTTTTCAATATGGTATTATAGCGCTTAGTCTGCGGATTCGATCAAGGTATACCAAAGAAATTGCGATTATTTTGTCGGCATTAGTATTTGGGATGGAGCATGGATACAATACGATTTATATGGTTCTTGCTACCATTATGGGGGCGGCTCTGGCCTTTTATTACCTGCTTTTTAAAAAATACACTACAGGATTTGCGGTAGCTGCGATTATGGTACTACACGCATTATTAAACTTTATTAGTTTTTTACTAAATCATCTTTTCGATTTCGAGTAGTGAAAATAAAATGGTCTTATTGCTTGTTTTTTAGAGTTTTATGATTGTTCAGTCAGTAAAAAAATACAAGAAAAGATCATTTTGCTTCTTTTTTCGTTATTCTAAAAATAACAATTGTTGTTTTTACAAGGTTAAATTTTTGAATTATTTATTATTTAAGTTAAATAATGGTTAAAAAATAAATATTTCTCTTTCAGGAGATAAAAATGTGATAATTATTCAAATTATTAACGTTTGTTAACTTTAAATTAACGCGGTGTGAAAATAAATGACCAAACTTTGCGGTAAAATTTTAAAACACAACTGCAAGATGAAAAATTTGAAAAATTGGTTGTTGTTAATGCTATTTTCCTTAGTGTCAACAGTAGCTTTTTCACAAACTAAGATTACAGGAACCGTTACCGATGGCGAACTGAAAGGATCGCTTCCGGGTGCCAGTGTTATTGTTAAAGGAACCAGCGAAGGTACTACAACCGATTTCGATGGGAAATTTACACTAACAACCAATGCTAAATCGGGCGAATTAGTTATCTCTTTTGTCGGATATATTTCAAAGACTGTTTCTTTTAAAGGAGAAGCCGGTAAAACGATTACCATTGGAAATATCATCCTTCAATCCGATTCGAATACATTAGAAGATGTAGTCGTAAAAGTAGGGGTAGCTGATATCGCGAAAGATAGAAAAACACCAGTAGCGGTTTCGACTATTAAAGCCGCTGAAATTCAGGAAAAACTTGGAAACAGAGAATTCCCGGAAATGCTAAATAACACACCATCCGTTTATGCAACAAAATCTGGAGGTGGATTTGGTGACTCTAGAATTACAATCCGTGGATTTGATCAAAAAAATATCGCGGTAATGGTTAACGGTACGCCGATTAACGATATGGAGAATAGTGCTGTTTATTGGTCTAACTGGGCCGGTATTGCCGATGTAACCTCAACGATGCAGGTGCAAAGAGGTTTGGGTTCTTCCAAACTGGCGATCTCTTCCGTTGGAGGTACGATTAATATTCTTACAAGACCATCGGATATGAAAGAAGGTGGTTCCGTTTCAACAATGGTTGGAAACAACAATAACCTGAAATTAATGGCATCGTATTCGACTGGGAAAATGAAAAACGGATTTTCATCTTCCGTATTATTCAGTAGAAATACAGGAAATGGTTATGTAGATGGAACGAAATACGAAGGGTATAACTATTTTATCGGTTTCGGATACGAACTAAACGATAAACACGATTTCCAGTTTACGTTTACAGGTGCGCCACAATGGCACGACCAACGTAGTACGGCTCCAACAGTTGCCGAATATATTCAGTATGGCGCTGACGGTGAACCAAACGTGAAATACAATTCCGATTGGGGATATTTAAACGGAAAACAATATTCATTTAGAACAAACTACTACCACAAACCGGTAGCGATGTTAAACTGGGATTGGAAAATTTCAGATAAAATGAAATTATCATCAGTATTCTACGGCTCTTGGGGACGTGGAGGTGGATCAACAACAGTTGGATCTATTCAGGGTGTTAACTATAACGATGCCCGATTACGTAATGCTGATGGATCGATCGACGTAAATAGAATTTATGCTTACAACTCCGGTCAGACGATTTATATGAACGGTTCTACAACACCATATACAAGAGCGATGGCTAATGGTCGATACGAAAATACTTCGGCTACAGGTAACGTGGCGAGTAATGGTATTTCGAAAATTTCTTCGATTAACTCTCACAACTGGTACGGAAGTATCATTAAATTGAATACAAAGTTTACCGAGACTTTATCTGTAGATTTTGGAGTGGATTTAAGAACATACAAAGGAATTCACTATCAGGTGTTAAACGATCTATTGGGAGGTACTGTTTTTAATAACAGAACAAGTGATGTAAACAACCCGAATGCAATCGTAACCAGTTTGTACAATACAAAACCAAACGGGAACCCATTCCTGGATACAAGCTACCAAAATACAATTAACTATAACAATGACGGTGACGTAAACTGGTATGGTGCTTTTGCTCAGGTAGAATATAACGTAGATAATTTCTCTGCTTTTGTTCAAGGGGCGATCTCAAACCAGGGATTCAAAAGAGTGGATTACTTTAAATATTTAAGTTCTGATCCACTTTCTGCAACACCATATGAAAACATTTTAGGAGGTAACGTTAAAGCTGGAGCAAACTATAACATTAACGAAAACCACAATGTATTCGTTAATGCAGGATATTACTCAAAACAGCCGTTCTTTAACGCCGTATATCCAAACAATGCCAGTATTGTAAATCCACTTCTGACGAATGAAAAAATCACTGGTTTCGAAGCCGGTTACGGTTTCCGTTCGTCAATCGTAAATGCTAACGTAAACGTATACCATACAACATGGAAAGATCGTTTCCAACGAGCAAATGATGCTAATCCAAGCAATCCGGGTGGTTACCTTGATTATTCCGGTATGACCGAAGTACACATGGGAGCTGAATTGGATGTGGTAGTAAAAGCAACCGACAGACTACGTTTTAACGGTATGTTCTCTTACGGTGACTGGTTCTACAAAGGAAATGTTACTAGCAACAACTACGATTCCAGTAACAATCCGGTAGGAACAAGCAATCAGACACTTTATCTGGATAAAGTAAAAGTGGGTGATGCAGCACAATTAACCGCTAGTGCAGGTGCTACTTTCGAAGTAGTAGAACGATTAAAATTAGATGGAAACTTCCGTTATGTTGACAAATTATATGCGGCTATCGATCCGGTAGTTTTCAAAGACGAAAACAACAAAGGTTCCTTACAATTGCCATCTTATAACTTAGTTGATGTTGGTATGTCTTACAAAATGTTAGTAGGTAAAAATAAATCCAATGCGGTTAATTTCCGTGTAAACGTAGACAACTTATTGGATAGAACCTATATCGCTGAGTCCAGAACCAATATCCATGCTACCGATAAAACCGGTACAGCGGCAACTGCGCCAACGTATTTAGATGCTGGAAGAACATACAAAGGTATTGCTGATGCAAACCGTGTATACTTCGGATTTGGAAGAACCTGGAACGTATCCATTCGTTACGACTTTTAATTAATTATCCGTTATAATAAGAAAACCTCCCAATCGATTTGAAAGGGAGGTTTTTTTATGCGGTTTAGTTTGTATTTACATTACGATTCGGACGATTGATTCATTTCTTGAAAAACGCCGTTTAAGGTCGCTAAAAAATGATCAACGGGTTGAGCGCCCTTAACAGCGTATTTGTTGTTTAAAACGAAGAAAGGAACCGAATTAATGCCATATTGATACGCCAGTTGCTGATCGGCTTTTACTTCTTCGGCAAATAAATCGTTTTCGTATACCTCGCGGATGTCGGCTGCCAATAATCCGCAATTTTCTCCAATTGCAATTAGTGTTGGAATGTCATCAATATTTTTGCCTTCGGTAAAGTAGGCGCGGAATAAAGCATCTTCAATTTCATTTTGCACGCCTTTGGTTTTGGCAAGTGCCGATAACTGATGTGCTTTCATGCTATTTGCCGGAACGGCTTTTTCAAAGTGGAAATCCAAACCGACCTCGCTGGCGATTTCGGTTGCATTTGCATGCATTTCTTCCGATTCTTCCAGACTAATGCCTTTGCGGTTGGCCATGCTTTGTGCGGCCGATATCGTAGTGTCGGTCACCGCTTCCGGATCCAACTGAAACGCACGCCAGCTTATTTCCACCTGATCGCGGTGTTCAAATTGTGCTAAAGCTTTTTCGAATTTGGTTTTTCCGATATAACAAAACGGACAACGAATGTCACTCCATATTTCTATTTTCATATCTCTTTTAATTTTGATTCATCATTTCCATTAATTCCAAAGCCCGTTTAATCGATTTTACATTCTCGAAAGTCAGTAACAGACGAAGGCCATTTTTGGTTTCTTTTTCTTTCATCTTACATAAGTTACCCTGTTGTTGTACAAAACGGAGTACTTTATGGAAGCGGTTCGATTGGTAAAAATCCGATTGCTGATCGGCTACAAAATAACCCACCATCTTACCTTGTTTTAAAACTAGTTTTTCAATACCCATACTGGTTGCGATCCACTTAATACGGATGCTGTTCAGTAACGCGACGGCTTGTCTCGGTAAAGGTCCGAAACGGTCAATCAGTTTTTGTTCGTAGGCTTGTAAATCGGCATCGGTTTTAATAATACTCAGCTCGTTATACAAATTCAGACGTTCCGAAATATTGTTGATGTACTCGTCCGGGAATAAAAGCTCAAAATCGGTATCGATCTGAATGTCTTTTACGTATTCTTTGGTTTCGATATCGTTGTCTTCCGGATATAAATCCTTGAATTCGTTTTCTTTTAATTCCTCGATGGCCTCGTTCATGATCTTCTGATAGGTGTCAAAACCAATTTCGTTGATAAAACCGCTTTGTTCACCACCTAATAAATCACCGGCACCACGGATTTCAAGGTCTTTCATCGCAATGTTAAAACCACTTCCCAATTCACTAAACTGTTCCAGTGCCTGAATACGTTTGCGGGCTTCTTCCGTCATAGCCGAATACGGCGGACAGATAAAGTAGCAAAACGCTTTTTTGTTGCTTCGTCCTACACGGCCACGCATCTGGTGTAAATCCGATAGTCCGAAATTATTAGCATTATTGATAAAAATCGTATTCGCATTCGGAACATCCAATCCGCTTTCGATAATGGTGGTAGCGACCAATACGTCAAATTCACCATCCATAAAAGCAAGCATCAGTTCTTCGAGTTTTTTTCCATCCATCTGACCGTGGCCTACGCCAACTTTGGCACCGGGCACGAGTCGCTGAATCATTCCGGCTACTTCCTTGATATTTTCGATTCGGTTGTTGATAAAATAAACCTGACCGCCACGTTCAATTTCATAGGAAACCGCATCGCGGATTACTTCTTCGTTAAAGCCAACCACATGGGTTTCGATCGGATAACGATTGGGTGGTGGCGTGGTAATAACCGATAAGTCTCGTGCGGCCATTAACGAAAACTGTAAGGTTCGCGGAATGGGTGTTGCGGTTAACGTAAGCGTATCGACATTCTGCGCGATCGTTTTGAGTTTGTCTTTTACCGCTACGCCGAATTTTTGTTCTTCGTCGATAATCAATAAACCAAGGTTTTTAAATACCACATTTTTATTCACCAACTGATGGGTTCCGATAATAATGTCCAGTTTACCGCCTTCGAGTTCTTTCAGGATTTCGGTTTTTTGTTTGGCGGTACGGAATCGGTTGATATAATTCACATTTACCGGCATGTCTTTTAACCGGTCACGGAAGGTTTTATAATGTTGAAAGGCCAAAATAGTTGTCGGTACCAGAATCGCAACCTGTTTACCGTTGTCTACGGCTTTAAAGGCCGCGCGGATCGCAACTTCCGTTTTTCCAAAACCTACGTCACCACAAACCAGACGATCCATCGGACGGTCGTTTTCCATATCGGCTTTTACATCCTGAGTGGCTTTTAACTGATCCGGGGTGTCTTCATAAATAAAAGAACTCTCCAGTTCGGCCTGTAAGTAGCTGTCGGGCGCAAAGGCAAAACCTTTATCCAGTCGGCGTTTGGCATATAACTGAATCAGGTTAAACGCAATGTGCTTAACCCGGGCTTTGGTTTTTTGTTTTAAGGTTTTCCAGGCACTCGATCCTAATTTGTATATTTTGGGTGGCGCACCGTCTTTTCCGTTGTATTTGGATATTTTATGTAAGGAATGAATGCTCACATAAACGATGTCGTTGTCGGCATAGACCAGTTTGATGGCTTCCTGAGTTTTGCCTTCAACCTGAATTTTTTGTAAACCGCCAAATTTACCGATACCGTGGTCAATATGGGTAACATAATCGCCAACGGATAGGGTGGTCAGTTCTTTTAAGGTGATGGTCTGTTTTTTCGAATAACCGTTTTTCAGGTTAAACTTATGATACCGTTCAAATATCTGGTGATCAGTATAACAGGCAATCCGGTTTTCGTCGTCGATAAATCCTTGGTATAAAGGAGAGACGATCGTTTTATATTGTTTGCGGATGTCTTCGTGGTTCGTTTCGTCCAACGATTCGAAAATGTCGTGAAAACGTTTCGCCTGACCTTCGTTGGAACAGAACAGGTAATTTTTAAAACCGTTGAAATGGTTGTCGTTCAGGTTGTTTAATAATAAGTCAAACTGTTTGTTAAACGACGGTTGCGGTTGTGTATGAAATTCGACTGTTTTCTGGGTTCGGTAGATCGGCTTGGAAGCCAGTTCTACTACAGTAAAATCCAACGATCTTTTTACAAAGGATTGTTGGTTTAGGAACATGTTTTCGGGCGATACATGCTGAATTTCGGATGATAATTTCTGAAAGGCTTCGTTGGCTTTTTCGAATAATTTGTCCAGTCGGCTTAACAATAAATCGGTGTTCTGGATAAAAATTACCGTTTGTGGACTTATATAATCCAGGAAACTTTCGCGGTTTTCTTTTAGAAATTTATTCTCGACATTCGGAATAATCGTAATCTTTTTTTGTTTTTCGACCGATAACTGGGTTTCCACATCAAACGTACGGATACTGTCTACTTCATTTCCAAAAAACTCGATCCGGTATGGATTGTCATTGGAAAAGGAGAAAACGTCAACAATACCACCACGAACCGAAAATTCGCCCGGTTCCGATACGAAATCAACACGCTTGAAATTGTATTCAAAAAGCACCTCGTTGATAAAATCGATCGAGATATTATCACCGGTAGCGACTTTTAGCGTGTTTTTGTCCAGTTCCTTACGGGTAACCACTTTTTCGAAAATCGCATCGGCATACGAAACAATAATCGATGGCTTTTTACGCGAGTTGATACGGTTTAGTACTTCGGCGCGAAGCAAAACATTGGCGTTGTCGGTTTCTTCAATTTGATACGGACGACGGTAAGAACCCGGATAAAATAAAACATCCTGATCGTTGATTAGATTTTCAAGATCATTCAGATAATAGGCCGCTTCTTCCTTGTCCTGGAAAAGCAGTAAAAACGGTAAATCGCTCTTCTGAAAAAGCGATTGAACGACAAACGAAAGAGACGAACCGATCAATCCTTTTAAATGGATCTTTTCTTCCCTTTTTTGAAACTGTTCCGCCAAAAGGGTTACTTTAGGCGATTTCTCGTATATGGATAAAATATCGTTTTTCAATGAATGTTACTTTTGATTAATGGAAACTACGGTTTCGGTTCTGTAAAACCGGCTCGCGCACGACGAACCGTATCCAAAGCCTGAAGCATTTCGGTTTCGCCAACCTCTTTTGGAATCTCCATTTTATAAATGATTTCGGTCATTTGATCCTGTATGGAAATTGTCTCTTCCGAAACTTCATGTATCAGTGTGATCACTTTTTGTGTCTGAATGTAATCCAGCGAGATAAAAGTTTCCAGCGATTTTATTTTCGTGTTTAGGGTCGAAAGACGGCTTCTAACGGCAGGTGTGTCAAAAATAAACGGAATATTATTGGTTAGGGAATCGGATTTTTTAACCAGATTCATCGTTTTTAATTTGAATGCGTTAAGGGTGCTTTTGGGTTTTTGTCCCAATTCCTGTTTAAACAGACGCCATTCCTGCCAATTCTGAATTTTGCTTTGTACTTTCGGATTTACAGCCGGAATATCGAACTTCCAGTTGGCGTTGATTACGGCAAAAACGGAATCCCGTCGTTGTAAGGATTTTATATATTCTGTTTCGCGTTCATCTTTGTTGTTACATGAAAAAAGAAAAAGGGATAAAACCGCTAAAACAGGTACGATATATTTCATTTTTAATAAAGTCGTTAGTATGAATCAACAAATTTACAAATGTTATTGAAAACTTCTTTTTTTATGGGAATTAGTTAACTAAAATTAATCGAACGTCCTATAATAATCACAAGTTAAAGTAAGTTGTAAATAGCTTCGAATCGCTATCTTTGTCAAAAATATAGCTACTACTAAAAATATGAATACAACAATTTTAATTATTGGTGCTTGTGGTCAGATTGGCTCTGAACTGACCGTGAAGTTGCGCCAGATCTACGGAAATGACAATGTGATTGCTTCCGATATCAGAAAAGGAACTCAGGAATTTGTATCAACAGGTCCTTTCGAAGTGGTCAATGCAATGGATTTTAACCAGATTGAAGAAGTTGTTGAAAAATATAAGGTAGACGAAGTGTATCTTATGGCGGCATTGCTTTCGGCTACCGCTGAAAAAAATCCGGCTTTTGCTTGGGATCTGAATATGAATTCGTTATTCCACGTGTTAAATCTGGCAAAAGCTGAAAAAATTAAAAAAGTATTCTGGCCTTCCAGTATCGCTGTTTTCGGACCAACAACACCACGAATCGATACGCCACAATATACCGTAATGGAACCGTCTACTGTTTATGGAATTTCCAAACAAACCGGCGAAAGATGGTGTGAATATTACCACCAGAAATATGGTGTGGATGTGAGAAGTATCCGTTATCCGGGGCTTATTTCATGGACAACACCTCCTGGCGGCGGAACAACCGATTATGCGGTGGATATTTATTATAAAGCATTGGAGAATAAAGAATATACGTGTTTCCTTTCGGAAGAAACGGCTTTACCAATGATGTATATGGATGATGCGATTAAAGCGACGATTAGTATCATGCAGGCGCCAGCCGAGGACGTAAAAATTCGTTCCTCCTATAATCTTTCGGCGATGAGTTTTACGCCAAAAGAAATTGCAGCATCCATTAAAAAACAGATCCCGGAATTTACAATTGGTTACGAACCGGACTTCCGTCAAGCCATTGCAGATAGCTGGCCGGCAAGTATCGACGATAGTTATGCGAGAAACGATTGGGGTTGGAAACACGATTTCGATCTGGAAAAGATGACCGCAGTAATGCTGGAAAATCTTTCTAAAAAATAATAACAAAAGGGACTGTTTTTAAGCAGTCCCTTTTTGTTGCATGCAGGTTAAATAAAGTGGAGTTATTGCTGTACAACCTGCGGTCGCAGGGATTCCAATATTGTGCCGACTTCTCCGATCAGGTCGTTTGGTACATTGTTCTTTTGTGCGCCAATTACCACATCACCGATAAACTTGTCCATGTCGGCATTGTTGGCTTTCATCGCCATTCGGGGATTCGTTGCCGGATTATGAGCATCCACCATATTTAAACCGGAATAGGTAAAGTTTTTCGCTCCGGTACCCACACAAAAGAAGTCGGTTAAATTTTTACTTAGTATGGCCAGATTGGTTGTGTTTCCGGAACCTACTTCCGAAAGCAAGGTCGAAAAATAAGGTTGTAACTGCGGATCGGCTGCAATTACAAAAATAGTACTGTCTACAACGGAGCGTAATCCCAAACGTCCTTTTTCGATCATTTGCGACGGATTGTTCGGATCGGCAACCATAGTTGTGCCGCCTAACTTCTGATAAAGCGTAGGTGGTGTTACGACCACCGGAGTATCGTCGTTGTCATTGCTACAGGAATAAAAAAGGGCTGCTCCGACCAGTAAAAGTCCTGCGAAAGTAATTTTTAAACTGCTTTTCATAATAATTTGGTTTTATAGTTAATTAAATAGTTTGTGTATTCCGTTTGAAAAACGATAGGAAAACGAATTCCGATCCATGATCGGGCATCCGGTGTTTTTCATCGCATCGGTTACCACAAAGCGTTCGGCTTTATAGTTTCCTTTTTGCAGAAGCGTTTCAAATGCCTGTTCGGCATCAACTTTATTTAAGTCGTGTGAATAGACTAAAGTGCCGTCTTTGATGTTGAAAAAAGTGTTTTTTACGCCATCTATACTTCGCAGTTGCGCGTTGATGCGTTTTGCTTTGGCAGAATCGATAGGTTCTTTAAAATCGATACGGCTGAGTTGTAGGCTGTTGTTGTCATAGTTTTTAGGTGTTACTAGAAGGATGTGAACAACGAGAACCACAAAAAGAAGCACCGTTATGCCTAAAATAGAACCTGCAATCCATTTGATTTTTTTGTTGATTTTCATGGCATAGTTTGGTTTTAAATGTTTGTTAGGTTTATTTACGGTGAAAAAGCAGGTTTGGTTTTGAAATAATGAAATAAAAAAAACCGGATACAATGATCCGGTTTTTAAAAATGAGCAAAATGCTGTAAAAGCTATGGTGTCTGTTTTTTTAACTCGCTTGTCAGTTTGTTTTCAATATCGTTTTTTGCTTTTACCACATCGTTTATTTTATCGTTTGGAATGGTCATCGAAAGGACATAATGTTTGATTTTCCATTCGCCATCTTTTTTGATCACAACACCCGAACCACGACAGATTTTCATTTGCGTGTCCAAAAGCTCGTCAAACCAAGCCATCGAAAGGTCTTCGTTAAAATAAATGTTTCGCTGTAAGGGTTTGAAACTCCAGGCTTGTCCTTTGTCGAAATACGGTTTGGCAAATTCGCCAAAAGCTTTTTTATTCCAGTTTTCGGTGGCATCGGTACCAATATAAGTAGCGTCGTCGGTCAGATCATTAAAATAATCCTCATAATCGGCTTCTGCGGCAGCCTGATGCCATTCGTCCAGCATCATGTTGATTTCCTGTTTTTCTTCTTTAATGGCTTCTTCGCTGGGTTTCATGCAGGAAGCAAAAAGCGAGGCTGTTGCCAAAAGTAATACTGTTTTTTGCATATTAGTGTTGTATTAGTACCGTTTTTATGTTTACAAATTCGTGAATGCCTTCTTCGGATAATTCCCGTCCGTATCCTGATTTTTTAATACCGCCAAATGGTAATCGCGGATCGGATTTAACCATTTCGTTGATAAAAACGGCGCCTTCTTCAAAGTCGGAGATTCGTGTTTTGATTCCTTCAATGTTTTGTGTGAAAACCGAAACGCCCAGTCCGAAACGGGAGTTGTTGCTAATAGCGATGGCTTCGTCCAGGTTTTTAAAAGCGACTAACGCGGCTACCGGGCCAAAGACTTCTTCGTTAAAAACAGGCATCTCTTTTGTGACGTTGGTAATGATGGTCGGATCGAAGTAGGCCTCGTTGCGCTTTCCGCCAAAAGCGATAGTGGCGCCCATGGCAACGGATTGTTGTACCTGATTTTCCACTTCCTGTGCCAGATCCACCCGAGCCATCGGGCCGATTTGTGTCGTAGGATCCATTGGATCACCCATTTTTAACTGACCTAAAGCAGCTTTGTACTTTTCCAGAAACGAATCGAAAATACTTTCCTGGATCAGGAATCGTTTTCCGGCAATACAACTCTGACCGGCATTTTGCATCCGGGCATTTACGGTAGTACTCACGGCTTTTTCCAGATTAGCATCTTCACAAACGATAAAAGCATTACTTCCGCCGAGTTCCAAAACGGATTTTTTCAGGTGTTTTGCGGCTTCGGTGGCTACGGCAATACCGGCATTTTCACTTCCGGTTAGCGATACGGCTTTTATATGCGGATTGGCAATAACATCGGCTACTGCTTTGCTTGATATAGGAAGGTTTTGGTAGATTCCTTCCGGTAAACCACTGTCGCGGCAAAGTGTTTCGATGATCTGTGCTGTTTCCGGAACATTGCTGGCGTGTTTTACTACAACGGTATTTCCGGCGACAATCGATGGAATTGCAAAACGGAATACCTGCCAAAACGGAAAATTCCAAGGCATAACACCCAAAAGAACGCCTAGCGGTTCGTAGGTGACGTAGCTTTCTGTGGCTTCGGTTGTAATGGTTCGGCCTTGTAAAAAAGCCGGTGCATTATGGATATAATAGTCACATAAAAGTCCGCATTTTTCTACTTCGGCTATGGATTGTGTAATTGGCTTACCCATTTCCTTGCTGATCAATTCGGCATATTCCTGTTTATTTTCTAAAAGTTTTACTTTCAGATTTTCAATATGCCGAATTCTTTCCGTTAGAGCTGTTTTTTTCCAGATTTGAAAAGCAACTGCAGCAGTGTTTATTTTTTCGGGAATGTTGTTTGTAGCCATCATCAACTTTTTTCTATGCTAGTAAAGATACTTATTTTCAGAAAAACAGTTTGTTAAAATAAGATGTCATTGCGGATAACGGCGACGAAGGTGTTTATTTTAGTCGCCTTATCCTCGTGTTGTATTTAAAAAAGGAATATACCGGGCAGAAATTAAAAAGACCGGTAAGTAATAATAAAGCACCGATGATCAATAGGATATAACCCATTGTTCCGGTGATAATTTCCGTAGATACCAATAGTGACAAGATGATGGCAATGGTAATTCGGATGATTTTGTCGATACTACCCATATTTTTTCTCATAGTACAACTGATAAAGATTAATTTTTATGCGCACGAATGATAGTGATTAATTCCTCTTTGGAGATCAACCCGGAATGCCTCCAGAGTTGTTGGCCGTCTTTAAACAGCATCATAGTAGGAACGCTTCGGATTTGGTAGGTTGCGGCAAGAGATTGGTTTTTGTCTACGTCGATTTTAATGATGTGAACCGCTTCGCCCAACGTGTCTTTTACATCTTTTAAAACGGGAGCTAATACGGTACAAGGCTGACACCAAGTAGCGAAAAAATCGACCAGAACGGGTTCTTTTTTTTGAATGATTTCGGAAAAAGTACTCATAATTGTTATTGTGTAATTTTGGGATTTATTTATCGTCTGGTTTTATTGGGAATGGAACATTGGTTATTGTTGCATCCGAAATTAAAAATGGCCTGAAGCAGGAAAAATAATCCGAATACGCCAAATAGCCATTCCCGGTTTTCATAGGCGGTATAAAACATAAATAAGGCGATGGCCAAACGGAAATACCGCATAAAATGCCAGTTTGAAAATAGGGTTTTCATTATTGGAAGAATTCTGTTTCTTATAAATTTACGAAAAATAATGGAGTTTGGATGTAACAAATGTTACTTAAAATAAGAAGTTGAGGTAGGGAAGTGTATAAAAACAAAAAAGCCATTCGATAGAATGGCTTTTTTGTTTTGCTCCCCCTCTTGGGCTCGAACCAATCCCGATGGCTATCGGGACTCTGATTGAAAGTCAGCTGCGTCTTTGTATTTTTCGAGTAATTTGAATTTCATTTCCGGATATTGAAGTAAATTCCGGAGATATATTTTACTCTTCATTGAT
>NZ_JASLCE010000117.1 GCF_030146175.1 Flavobacterium sp.
TGAAATTGTTTTTATTTATTTTATTAGCATCGGGTACGATAAATGCGCAGAGAACCCTCTTCGAAGATGGCTTTGAAACCTATCCGGATTTTGCTATTGATCATGTTGGAGGCTGGATTATGCTGGATTTGGATGGAAATATTCCGATATCTTTTAATAGGTGGGAAAACCATGATAAACCTCAGGCATTTATTATTTTTAATCGTGATGTCGCAATAAAAGGTAGTATTTACTACGATTTATCCAGTGAGAAAACAGATTTGTTAAGGGCAAGAACAGGTCCTAAATGTGCTGCCAGTTTTAGTAATAAAATCAGAAGCCTGAAAACAAAAGATGATTGGTTAATTAGCCCGCCAATTACACTGGGAGCATTGTCAAATGAACTCCGTTTTTGGGTGAGGGATCGTTCTGTTTTAGGAGGAAAAGAAACGTATGAAGTTGTGGTCTATAAAGGGACTGGAAATCCGACAGCTTCATCCGATTTTGAAACAATAGAAGGAAATGTTGTAGTGGTAGGTTTACTGGACGAGTTAAATGGTAACTGGTTGGAAAGGATATTTAATCTGGATGCCTATGCCGGGGAAACCATACGAATCGGAATTCATCATACGGAGACACATTACCGTTTAATGATCGACGACTTTAAAGTAACTACCGGTACCTTGTCAACAACAGATTTCTTTGCTAAAAACTTTTCCGTTTTCCCGAACCCGGCTCAGGACGTATTAAACATTGTTGCTAAAAACGGAATGGAGATCAAAGGAATTCAGGTTACAGATTTAAATGGAAGAATTGTAAAATCGGTTGCGGTTCAAACACAACCAGAAGCACAAATCAACATTGCGGATTTATCAGCTGGAATGTATTTCGTTTCTGCACAGACTAACGAAGGTACTGCAATTTCTAAGTTTTTGAAAAACTAAATAAATACGCTATAATTATTTTATCAAGCCTGCCCGACTGACTCGGGTGGGCCTTTTTTGTTTTGGAAGATTATCGGTTTAAGGCTGATATGTCTTGATCAATACTACAAATAATATCAGATAGCAGCAGATGTTTACGATAAATAAGGAGGGATAGAAAAATAATTTTGCTTGGTTGTAAAATGATCATAACGTAAATAACTGAAATATAAAAGTTTAATTGGAATAGTGTTTGTAATGTAAAATCAGGTTAAATGATTCATTATCATGTAAATATAGGTCAGATATTGATGATCATATCCGATTTTGAAGGAAATTCGAAAATCGAATATCTAAAATTTATATTATAATGAGAATACAATTACTTTTTATGGCGTTACTATCGATGATCATGGTAAATGCGCAAACGCAAAAAGGAACTACAACGCTTTTTGAAGATAGTTTTGAATCCTATACTGATTTTAGTATTACCGATATCGGTAACTGGATAACACTTGACCTTGATGAGTCGCCTACTATGGGTGATCCTGAATTTTATTGGAATAATAGATATCAACCGCACGCGTTTATTGTTTTTAATCCTAATAATACAATTAGTGCAACCAAAGTGTCAGATTTTTATTCAGCAAAGGAAGGAACTAAATATATGGGATCATGGGGGGCAATCATACCGAAAGAAGGCGAAAAAAATCGAAATGATGATTGGTTGATCAGTCCGCAAATACAGTTGGGCGCTTCGGCAAATGAAGTGAGTTTTTGGGTAAAATCTTTAAAGAATCGATTGAAAATCGAAGCGGGAAGTGTATTGGAAAACTACACCGTAGGGATCTATGCGGGTTCTGCAATGCCTACCAGTTCAGATGATTTTACTTTAATTGCTAACATTAGCGATGCTGATACCTTACCATTAAGTACGACCCCGGATTGGGAGCAGAAAACGTTTAATCTGGATGCTTTTGCCAATCAGAAAGTACGAATCGGGATTCATAATGTTTCGAAAAATAAGTACTTTTTTATGATAGACGATTTTAAAGTAACCACAGCTACTTTGAGAACACAGGATTTCTTTGCCCAAAACTTTTCCGTTTTCCCGAACCCGGCTCAGGATGTGTTAAACATTGCGGCTAAAAACGGAATGGAAATTAAGGTTGTTCAAATTACAGATTTAAACGGAAGAACCGTAAAAACGGCAACTGCTCCGGCACAAACAGCAACACAAATCAGTATCGCTGATCTGACTACAGGAGCTTATTTTGTTTCCGTACAAACAAACGAAGGTACCGCTACTTCTAAGTTTTTGAAAAACTAAAAATAATAAGTTTGCATTATAAAAGACCTGTTCTTATTGAGAACAGGTCTTTTTATGGAAAAATCATTCATTTATTGATATAAAAAAGCTAAAAATAGTGATCTGTTAAAAAAAATATAGAGATTGGAGTGAATTCAAATTAAGGTATTATGATGAAATTACTTTTTGGTTTACTTTTTTCGATAACGATACAGGCGCAAACGACGAATACAAAAATACTTTTTGAAGATAGTTTTGAAACGTATGAAGATTTTAGTATTAAAGATATTGGAGACTGGATTACGTTGGATTTGGACAAATCGAGAACAGTCGGACTTGGTGCCGTATGGAAAAATAGATTGGAGCCACAGGCATTTATTGTATTCAATCCCATAAGCATAGGGATTTTAAATGCCAATCTTAATGCTAAAACCGGTAATAAATTTATAGGGGCATTTGCCGCTCTTTTGCCGGAAGAAGGAGGAGAAGGACCTAATAACGACTGGCTGATAAGTCCGCCAATACATTTGGGAGTTTCTGCCAACGAACTACATTTTTGGGTAAAATCTTTGGGTAAAGCTACAGGTGTAAAAGCGTATAAAGTTGGGGTTTATATCGAGGCCAAAAAACCAATTGATCCGGCAGATTTTACAATTATTTCCGGAGAAACACCGTTAACAGTTTCCGAGAAATGGGAACAAAAGCACTATAATCTGGATACCTATGCTGATCAAACCGTGCGAATCGGGATTCATTTTGTAGCATCAGATGTGCACTTGTTTATGATGGACGATTTTGAAGTAACTACCAGTACATTATCGACAGCAGATTTTTTTGCCAATAACTTTTCCGTTTTTCCAAATCCGGCTAAAGATGTGCTGAATATTTCCGCTAAAAATAATATCGAAATTAAAAAAATTGAACTCACCGATGTAAGCGGAAGCGTAGTAAAACAATTGTTAGTACAAAAGAAAGCAGCAGTGGAGGTTAATTTGGTCGGATTAACGTCTGGTGTATATTTTATTGCTGTGGAAACCAGTGAAGGAAAAGGGACTTCAAAGTTTATTAAAAACTAAAAATGATACCGGCAAAATGGTTGAAAAATGATTTAGGCTAAAAAATAATGCCCTTTGGAAAAAATTAAATACGTAGTATTTAAATATATAATCCTAAAAAATAAATTAAAAAAAAGCATTTTTTATTTGGTTATTCCAAAAATAGTTTTCAATTTTGCTCCATCAAATAGAAATAACAAAATGAAATCAATTAAGCGATATATGTGTATTATGATGTGGAAACGTTCCGCAGAGGATACTCTTGCTTAATTTTGAAAGTCTCATTTTAAAAATATAGCATCAAAGCCTCTGCAAAACGCAGGGGCTTTTTTTATTTAACAACAATCCAAGTATAGATCGCAATTAAAAATTAAACAATAAGAATCCAAACAAAATGAAGGTAACAGCAATTAAAATGATGATGAAACGAATGATGTGTATTTGTATGTACGCAACCCATTGCTATTGCCAAAAGCGAATGACTTAGTCTAGTTTATATAGTTCAAACTGTAAAGTCCTTTTGGTAAAGCGCCAAAAGGACTTTTTTTTTAATCAAAATCTAACTTTAAAATCAATAAAAACATGAGCACTCAGAAATTTTCAACAAACGCATTGCACGCTGGACATAACGTAAAAAATAACGCAGGAACACGTGCCGTACCGATTTATCAGACAACATCCTATGTTTTTAATAATGCCGAACACGCTGCTAATCTGTTCGGATTAACTGAAGCAGGATATATCTATACCCGATTAAATAACCCGACGAATGATATACTGGAACAACGCCTGGCGGCTTTGGAAGGTGGTATCGGAGCGGTGGTAACAGCATCGGGAACAGCAGCTATCGCTACGACTTTGCTAGTCTTGCTGCGATCGGGAGATCATATTGTAGCGTCCAACAGCCTGTATGGCGGAACGTATAACTTATTGAATGTAACCTTATCGCGATTGGGAATCACAACCACATTTGTAGATCCTTCGGATCCGGAGAATTTTACAAAAGCGGCTCAGGAAAATACGCGGGCCTTTTTTGCGGAAAGCCTCGGAAATCCAAAGCTGGATGTACTGGATCTCAAGGCCATTTCCAAGCAGGCTCAACAATTTAAGGTGCCGTTTATTGTAGACAATACCGTAGCCACACCGTATTTACTTAACCCGATTGAACACGGTGCGAATATCGTAATTCATTCCCTGACAAAATATATTTCCGGAAACGGAACGTCTTTAGGAGGAGCAATTATCGATGCCGGAACTTTTGACTGGAGCAACGGGAAATTCCCGGAATTTACCGAGCCATCTGCAGGTTACCACGGATTGGTTTACCACGAAGCTTTAGGAAATGCGGCCTTTATCGCCAAAGTGAGAATCGAAGGGCTACGGGATTTTGGTGCTGCTTTAAGTCCGTTTAATGCTTTTCAGATTATTCAGGGATTGGAAACACTGGATATTCGGGTGAAAAAACACAGCGAAAATGCATTGGCATTGGCACAATGGCTGGAACAACAGGATGAGGTTGCCTGGGTAAATTATCCGGGATTATCCTCCAGTCGTTATTACGAACTGGCACAGCAATACCTGCCAAAAGGACAAAACGGTGTAGTAACCTTCGGATTAAAAGGTGGATTTGATGCCGCACGGCAAGTGGCCGATGCAACCGAATTGTTTTCACTGTTGGCCAATATTGGAGATTCCAAATCACTGATTATTCATCCAACAAGTACAACCCATCAGCAATTGACAGAAGCGCAACAGCTGACGACCGGAGTGACCAGAGATTTGGTCCGCTTGTCGGTAGGTCTGGAAGATTTGGAAGACCTGAAAGCCGACTTAAAACAAGCATTTGAAAAAGTTAAATTAAAAAGAGAAGTAACGTCATGAGTAACAAAATAGTAAACGTATTAGGATTTGTTGAAAACAGCGACCAGTTTGTTGTTAAAACACAGAATTTCAAAGTAAGAATAAGTAATAATGTAGTTCTGGGTGACCAGAATGGTCCCAGCCCGGTTGAATTTTTACTGGCAGGACTAGCCGGAAGTATAAACGCCGTGGGACACATTGTTGCCAGAGAGCTTAAACTGGAGCTGAAAGCCCTTCAGGTAGAAATATCAGGAGAACTGGAAACCAGTAAAATAGCAGGGATCGAAACCAATAGCAGACCAGGATTAAAATGCATAGAAGTAGTGGTAAAACCAACTACTGATGCTTCCCTGGTAGTACTGAAACAATGGATTGACATCGTAAAAGAAAGATGCCCGTTAAGAGACAGTCTGTTAAATACATCTGCAGTATTGCTAACACTGGTAAAAGAATACAACCAGTCGGAAGTAATCTAAATAACGATCCCGAAACCGGAAAGAAAATTAAGTTGTTTTGTTTGTTTTTACTGCCTCTAACACGTCTGCAAAAGTTAGAGGCAGTTTCAAAAAAAGTAGAAAATGAATAGCGTATATAAAATAGATCTGTTTGATTTTGCATTGGAGAATGGCGTTGTCAAAAGGTGGATTCCGTTGTATTATCAGTATTTCGGACAACCCGTAGGAACGGCTCCGGTGGTTTTGGTGAACCATGCCTTAACCGGCAACTCGCAGGTAACCGGCGAAAACGGATGGTGGCAAAGCCTTATTGGCCCTGATGCGGTTATCGATACGGATTATTATACCGTAATAGCCTTTAACATACCCGGTAATGGATATGACGGAAATACGGAAAATCTGATTCATAACTATACGGACTTTACAACTAAGGATATTGCCCGAATTTTTTGGGAAGGTTTGGAATACCTCGGAATTCAAAAATTGTTCGCGGTAATCGGTGGAAGTCTTGGTGGCGGAATTGCATGGGAAATGGCCTTCCTAAAACCACAGCAGATCGAAAACCTGATACCCGTTGCGACCGATTGGAAGGCGACCGATTGGCTAATTGCCAACGTAATGGTTCAGGATAAAATTCTGAATAATTCCGAAAACCCGATTCACGATGCCCGACTGCATGCCATGTTATTGTACCGTACGCCTCTGTCGTTAAACAAAAAATTTAACCGGGAACAACAGGAAATCAGACAACAGTATCAGGTGGAAAGCTGGTTATTACACCACGGTGAAAAATTGAAAAGTAGGTTTCAACTGGCATCCTATAAACTGATGAATCACTTACTAAAAACCATAGGCGAAGATACCCATTGCGGCAATTTTTTACAGTTTGGAAAAGAAACAAATGCCAACATTCACTTAGTGGCTGTTGATAGCGATTATTTCTTTACAGCCGATCAAAACCGGGAAACCTATGAAATTCTGAAACGAGTCAATACCAACGTTTACTATCACGAAATACAATCCATACACGGGCACGATGCCTTCCTGATTGAGTTCGAACAATTAAATACAATACTCCGCAACATATTTATAAAAACAAAACAAAAAGCACAATGAAGATATTAAAATTTGGAGGGAAGTCACTGGCCTATAATGGCGGCTTTGATAAGGTACTCCGCATTATTCAGGAAAAAGTAGAAAATAAGGAAAAGATTGCAGTAGTGGTTTCGGCTATTGGAAATGCGACCAACGAACTGGAACAAATACTGGAAGCCGCTTCGAAAAACAAATCCTATATCGAACAATTGGAAACGTTTAAAAAGGAGCAACAAGGGAACTCGGCCGTCGATCTTTCCGATGAGTTTTCCCTTCTGGATAAGTTGTTCGAGGGCGTGGCACTTTTAGGTGATTATAGTCTGAAAATTAAAGATAACGTACTGGCTCAGGGCGAAGTCATCGCGGCAAAGGTAGTCACCGATGCCTTACAACAAAAAGGATTGAATGCCCATTTTTCCGATACGCGTTTATTGATCAAGACCGATACCAAATTCGGAAATGCACAACCACTGGAACAGACTTCACGAAAGAACATCCTCAATCACTTCAAACAACATAATGGCACCACGATCAATGTCATCACCGGGTTTATCGGATCGAATGTCAATGACGAAACCACCACCTTGGGCCGTAACGGTAGCAATTATACCGCCTCTTTAATTGCCAATTATCTCGAAGCAGAAGAACTACAAAATTATACCCATGTGGATGGCATCTATACCGCGAATCCCGATCTGGTAAAAGACGCTAAAAAAATAGACCGGCTTTCGTTTAACGAAGCCAACGAGCTGGCTAACTTCGGAGCAACAATATTACACGCAAAAACCATCGTCCCGCTTATCGAAAAAAATATCCCGCTACGGGTACTGAATACCTTTAATCATCTTAATAAAGGAACGCTGATCACGGCTATATCCGATAACGAAGGAATTAAAACGCTTTCGGTAATGGACAATGTAGCATTGATCAACCTGGAAGGGAGAGGCCTTTTAGGAAAAACCGGAATCGATGCCCGTATTTTCCGTGTAATGGCCGATAATGAGATTAGTGTGAGTATTATTTCACAGGGATCGTCCGAAAGGGGAATCGGAATTATAGTGGCGGCCGATAAAGTGACCAAAGCAATCGTAGGTTTGGAACGTGAGTTTGAAAATGATTTTTATAATAAAGATGTAAGTAAAATTACGGCCAACGATGATGTGGCAGTGATTTCAATTATTGGTCAGGATCTGAGTACGTTCCACAAACCGTATACGGCTTTAATCCGAAATAAAATTGTACCGGTATTGTTTAATAATACCGTAACCGGTAAAAATGTGAGTTTGGTTGTCCAAAAAGCGCAAACCCATAAGGCGCTGAATGTGATTCACGGAGAAATCTTCGGAGTGGCCAAAAAAATCAATATAGCTGTTTTCGGACATGGATTGGTTGGCGGAACGCTGATTGATCAGGTTTTGGCTTCCGCAGAGAATATTGAAAAGGTAAAGGGAATCAAACTCAACATTTTTGCCATTGGAAATTCCAGAAAAGTGCTATTAAATAAAGACGGAATTACAGCCGATTGGCGGGAAGAAATTCAGCAAAACGGAAAATTATACAGTGTGGATGACGTGATCGATTATGCCGAGGAACACCATCTGGAAAATCTGATTGCCATTGATAATACCGCTAGTGCCGATTTTATCGAAAATTATATTCCGCTGGCCGAAAAAAGTTTTGATCTGATCTCGTCGAATAAAATAGCCAATACCGTGGGATATGCGTTCTATCAAAAACTCCGTAAAACACTGGCCGATAATCAGAAAAATTATTTATACGAAACCAATGTAGGCGCGGGTTTACCGCTTATTGATACCATTAAATTGTTACACCTTTCCGGAGAAAATATCACCAAAATAAAAGGCGTGTTTTCCGGGACATTAAGTTATTTATTCAATCATTTTTCAGTCGAAAACAGACCATTTAGTCAGGTGTTACAGGAAGCGGTTGACAAAGGTTTTACCGAACCCGATCCGCGCGAAGATCTAAGTGGAAACGATGTGGCGCGTAAATTATTGATCCTCGCTCGGGAACTCGACCTGCAAAATGAATTTGAAGAAATTAAAATAGAAAACCTGATCCCTGAAAAATTACAGCAAGGTAGCGCTTCGGAGTTTTTAAACCGGATTTCCGAACTGGACACACTTTATCAGTCGGTAAAAGAAAAGCAGCAACCGGGATATGTATTACGCTATATCGGCGAATTGTCGGGCGACTTACAACAGGATAAAGGTAATCTCGATGTGAAATTGGTCTCTGTTCCGGGGAATTCCGCGTTGGGACAATTAAAAGGTTCCGATTCGATTTTTGAAATCTATACCGATTCGTACGGCGATCAGCCAATCATAATTCAAGGTGCCGGTGCCGGCGCTTCGGTAACCGCAAGAGGTGTCTTTGGAGACATTTTAAGATTATCGGAAAAGAAATAATTATCCTAAAACAAACAAAACCATGAACAACTCAGCATTGGGATTCGAAACGCAGGCCATTCGAACCCAGACAGAACGCAGTCAGTATTTGGAACATTCGGTACCGTTGTACCTTACGTCCAGTTTTATTTTTGAAGATGCCGAAGACATGCGGGCTTCTTTTGCCGAAGAAAAAGACCGGAATATTTACAGTCGGTTTTCCAACCCAAACACCAGCGAATTTGTGGAGAAAATCTGCAAAATGGAAGGTGCCGAGTCGGGTTATGCCTTTGCTACCGGAATGGCGGCGGTGTATTCGACCTTTGCCGCGCTGTTAAATGCCGGTGATCATATCGTGTCGGCTAGTAGTGTATTCGGATCGACCCATACGCTTTTTACAAAGTATTTTCCAAAATGGAATATTACAACCAGCTACTTTAATATTACCGAGCCGGAAACGATCGAAAGTTATATCCAACCGAACACTCGTATTCTGTTTGCCGAATCGCCAACCAATCCCGCCGTGGACATTCTCGATCTGGAGTATCTGGGAAAAATTGCTAAAAAACACAACCTGATTCTGATTGTAGATAACTGTTTTGCGACACCGTATCTTCAGAATCCAATTGCCTTTGGAGCCGATTTGGTGATCCATTCGGCAACCAAATTAATCGACGGACAAGGTCGGGTTTTGGGCGGCGTGACGGTTGGAAAAGAAGAACTGATCCGGGAGATTTATCTGTTTTCGCGAAATACCGGGCCGGCATTATCACCATTTAACGCCTGGATTTTGTCAAAAAGTTTGGAAACACTACCGGTTCGGGTGGAAAAACATTGTGAAAATGCCGAGAAAATCGCTCACTTTTTAGAGAGTCATCCCAATGTACAAACCGTAAAATATCCTTTTTTAAAGTCACATCCGCAATATGAGATCGCAAAAAAACAAATGCGATTGGGCGGAAACATCGTTGCCTTCGAAATCAAAGGAGGGATTGCTGCCGGACGACAGTTTCTGGACAAAATCAAACTGTGTTCGTTGTCGGCAAATTTAGGCGATACCCGTACGATCGTTACGCATCCGGCTTCTACCACACATAGTAAACTCACGGAACAGGAACGCCTGGCGGTGAGCATTACCGATGGATTAGTACGGATTTCGGCCGGTTTGGAAAGTGTAAACGACATCATTGCCGATCTCGAACAAGCACTCATATAGCAATTTAAGCACGGAAATTTGGTTGGTATAAAACAATTGCGTTATTTTGCACTGTTCTTATACAGACTGAAATGTTATCACGAAAGGCAGAGGGAATAGACCCGATGAAGCCTTAGCAACCCTTTACACTTTAAAGAAGGTGCTACATTCTACCCGAAAACAATGCAAATTGGTTTTCAGGATAGATAACAAAGAATACTTTTCTGGTATTCCTTCTCTCTTTACGGATGACATTTTTTACGCTGATTTTCAGAACGGCAAAAAGCTAAGGCAATAGGGGTATAGTGCTATCTGCGCTGTTTTCGTATTGACTTTGGCCAAAACTAAAAAAAAACTAAAAAATGTCAAAGATTAATGAAGCGCTGCAAAACAGAATCCTGATTCTCGACGGAGCAATGGGAACGATGTTACAGCGATACAACTTTTCGGAAGAAGACTTTAGAGGAGAACGATTTAAAGACTTTCCGCATCCGCTAAAAGGAAACAACGATCTCCTTTCCATTACACAACCACAGGCGATTCGCGAAATCCACGCGCAGTATTTTGACGCGGGTGCCGATATCGTCGAAACCAATACGTTTTCGGGAACGACTATCGGTATGGCCGATTATCACCTGGAAGATCTGGTATACGAACTCAATTACGAATCGGCTAAAATTGCCCGGGAAGTAGCCGATACATTTACGGCTCAAAATCCCGAAAAACCAAGGTTTGTCGCCGGTTCGATAGGACCAACCAACCGTACGGCCAGTATGTCACCTGATGTAAATGATCCCGGGTATCGCGCCGTTACTTTCGATGATTTGCGCATCGCCTATAAACAACAGGTCGAAGCACTTATTGATGGTGGAAGCGATATATTACTGGTGGAAACCATTTTTGATACACTGAATGCCAAAGCCGCTTTGTTTGCCATCGATGAGGTAAAAGAAGAGCGCAATCTCGATATCCCGGTAATGGTAAGTGGTACGATTACTGATGCTTCCGGTAGGACATTGTCCGGACAAACTGTTGAGGCTTTTTTGATTTCGATTTCACATATTCCGTTGCTAAGTGTCGGATTTAACTGCGCTTTGGGAGCCGATCAGCTAAAACCATATTTAAAACGATTGGCACACAATACTTCTTTTAATATATCGGCACATCCAAATGCCGGATTGCCTAATGCTTTCGGACAATACGATCAGACACCGGAAGAAATGCAGGTCTTGATAAAAGAATATCTCGATGATAATTTGATCAATATTATTGGCGGCTGTTGCGGAACCACTCCGGAGCATATCCGCCTGATTGCCGAAGTGGCGAAAGCATACCAACCCAGAATTTTAGAATAGATAGCATGGCTGAAGCAGATTGTAAAAAATACTTGCGATTATCAGGATTAGAACCGTTGATTATCACTCCGGAAAGTATTTTCGTGAATGTAGGAGAGCGCACCAACGTGACCGGATCACGGAAATTTTTGCGCCTGATAAAAGAAGAAAAATATGAAGAGGCACTCGATATTGCCCGCGCTCAGGTAGAAGGTGGCGCGCAGATCGTCGATATTAACATGGATGAAGGGATGCTCGATGGTGTAGCCGCAATGACCCGATTCCTGAATCTTGTCGCTTCCGAACCCGATATTTCCCGTGTACCGGTTATGATTGATAGTTCCAAATGGGAAATCATCGAGGCCGGTTTAAAAGTGGTTCAGGGAAAATGTGTCGTGAATTCCATCAGTTTAAAAGAAGGCGAAGCGACATTTATCCATCATGCCAAACTGATCAAACGATATGGTGCGGCTGTGATTGTGATGGCTTTTGATGAAGCCGGACAAGCAGATACATACGAACGCCGGATTGAAATCTGTAAGCGTTCCTACGATATTTTGGTTGATCAGGTGGGATTCCCGGCGGAAGACATCATTTTTGATCCCAATATCTTTCCCGTAGCAACCGGAATGGAAGAACACCGTCGCAATGCACTTGACTTTTTCGAGGCTACAAAATGGATTCGGGAAAACCTGCCGTATGCTAATGTGAGTGGTGGTGTGAGTAATGTGTCATTTTCCTTCCGAGGAAACGACCGGGTGCGCGAAGCGATGCATTCGGCTTTCCTGTATCATGCCATTCAGCACGGAATGTCGATGGGAATTGTTAATCCGGAAATGCTGGAAGTATACGATGAAATTCCAAAAGATTTACTGGAACATGTAGAAGACGTATTGCTGGATCGTAGGGATGACGCAACAGAGCGACTGTTGGCATTTGCCGAAAATGTAAAAGGCGATGCAAAAACGATCGAAAAACAAAACCAGGAATGGCGTAACGGAACCGTACAGGAGCGACTCACGCATGCATTGGTAAAAGGGATCGATGAGTTTGTAGAACTCGATGTGGAAGAAGCACGCCAATTGGCAAAGAAACCGATTGAAGTGATCGAAATAAACCTGATGGCCGGAATGAACGTTGTAGGCGATTTGTTTGGAAGTGGAAAAATGTTCCTGCCGCAGGTGGTCAAATCGGCACGGGTGATGAAAAAAGCGGTGGCCTATTTGTTGCCGTTTATCGAAGCGGGCAAAGACGGAGCGTCCCGTTCGGCTGGAAAAATACTGATGGCAACCGTAAAAGGCGATGTACACGATATCGGTAAAAATATTGTCTCGGTAGTTTTGGGGTGTAATAATTTTGAAATCATCGATTTAGGGGTAATGGTTCCACCGGAAAAAATTATCGAAATCGCAATTAAAGAACAGGTAGATATTATCGGTCTGAGTGGATTGATCACACCATCGCTGGACGAAATGGTGTATCTGGCCAAAGAGATGGATAAGCTCAATATAAAAATTCCGCTGATGATTGGTGGAGCGACAACTTCCCGTGCGCATACGGCGGTTAAAATCGCACCGGAATATTCGGAAACCGTAGTACATGTGAACGATGCATCCCGTGCGGTTACCGTCGCAGGAAATCTGATCAATCAAAATGTAAAAAGTGATTATGCCAAAGCCATTCGTTCGGAATACGACGAATTACGGGAAGGTTTTTTAAACCGTTCGCGCGATAAAAACTTCCTGACATTAGCCGAAGCACGCGCCAATAAACTGACGCTCAACTGGGATCAGTTTACACCGCAAAAGCCGCGTAAAACAGGAGTACATACAATTACAGTTCGATTGGAAGAGCTGGTCGATTATATCGACTGGACCCCATTTTTCAGAACCTGGGACTTACATGGGAAATACCCAAACATTTTAGAAGATGAAGTGGTAGGAGAACAGGCGGTACTATTGTTTCAGGATGCGCAAAAAATGTTGCACCGGCTGATAACCGAAAACTGGTTGGAAGCCAAAGGAATTTATGGCGTTTTCCCGGCAAATCAGGTAAACGACGACGATATCGAAGTATATGATGAAAAGGGGAACGTATTGGAGACGTTTTTAACGCTGCGACAACAATCACAAAAAACAAAAGGAGCGCCTAATATTGCTTTGTCCGATTTTATAGCGCCAAAAGAAAGTGAGAAACAGGATTATATAGGCGCTTTTTGTGTCACAACCGGTTTTGGAGTGGATGAAAAAGCGGCTGAATTTGAAGCGGCTCACGACGATTACAACGCTATTATGATCAAAGCATTGGGCGACCGATTTGCCGAAGCGTTTGCCGAATACCTACACGAAAAAGTACGAAAAGAAATCTGGGGATATGCTTCTGATGAGATTCTGAGCAATGATGAACTGATTTCCGAAAAGTATAAAGGAATCCGCCCGGCACCCGGTTATCCGGCTTGTCCGGATCATCTCGAAAAAAATACAATCTGGACATTACTCGATGTAGAAAACAAAATCGGAGTAAAACTGACGGAAAGTCTGGCCATGTGGCCGGCATCTTCGGTATCGGGTTATTATTTCGGAAATCCGGAAAGTAAATATTTTGGATTGGGAAAAATAAAAGAAGACCAGGTTCGAAATTATGCCCAACGTCGTAAGGTACCGTATGAATACGCCGAAAAATGGCTGAATCCGAATATAGCCGATTAACAAAACGAAATTATAGTATCCAAATGAAAGTAACACAACATATAGCTGATGCAAAAGGGAAATCGCTGTTCTCTTTCGAAATATTACCACCGCTGAAAGGACAGAATATCCAATGCATATTTGACAATATCGAACCGCTGATGGAGTTTAAACCTCCGTTTATCGATGTAACCTATCACCGGGAAGAGTACGAATATAAAGAGTTGCCTAACGGATTGCTCGAAAAAAAGATCGTTAAAAAAAGACCGGGAACGGTTGGAATCTGTTCGGCAATCCAGAATAAATATCTGGTAGATGCTATTCCGCATATTTTATGTGGCGGTTTTACCAAAGAAGATACCGAAAATTTCCTGATCGATATGGATTTTCTCGGAATTGATAACGTTGTGGCATTACGCGGTGACGCGGTAAAAAGCGAAATCTACTTTAAACCGGAAAAAGAAGGCAATCATTATGCAAGCGAACTCGTAACACAAATCAGTAATCTGAATAATGGAATTTATCTGGATGCGGATTTGCAAAATACAAATAAAACCAACTTTTGTATCGGTGTAGCCGGTTATCCGGAAAAGCATATGGAAGCACCGAGCTTGGATAGCGATATTCATTTTCTGAAACAAAAAATCAAAAACGGAGCCGATTATATTATCACGCAGATGTTTTTTGATAATCAAAAGTTTTTCGATTTTGTAGCCAAATGCAGAAAAGAAGGAATTGAAGTTCCGATTATTCCGGGATTAAAACCGATTTCTACGAAAAAACAGCTCAATCAGATTCCACATCGTTTTAAAGTGGATTTACCTGACGAACTGGTGAAAGAAATCGTTAAAGCAGCCGATAATGATGTCGTAAAAGAAATCGGAATCGAATGGTGTATTGCGCAAAGCCGCGAATTAATACAAGCCGGAATTCCAGTACTACACTATTATTCCATGGGGCGTTCCGAAAACATCCGGAAAATTGCCGAAACGGTATTTTAATAGTTTATAACACACCTGATAGGTTTCCAAAACCTGTCAGGTGTTTTTACTTTTTAATGATTTTTCGTTTCCAAACAGCACCATTGCTATCCTGAATCGTTGCAAAATAAATTCCGTTGGGTTGTGCGGTAATATCAACGGAATGGGAAGCGGTTTTTAGCACACATCGTCCCAGTTGATCGTGAATCTGTATTTCCGTAATAGCGACATCGGCTTCTATTTTGAAAACACCATCAGTTGGATTTGGGAAAATAGTGATTGCTTCTTTTACTTCTGAAATGTCGGCCAATGCTAATTTTTTTTTAGTTACAGCAAGTGTAATTTTTGCAAATAATTCAATATTAAATGAATTCTTTACTATAAGAATCACATATTCTCCTTCACTGTTAAAAGTTGTCGACCAACTGCCATTTTTATAAATGTAACCGGAATAATCCAGACGACCATGTCCTGCCAGTGGATTATAGTTATTGCTTTTATCATAGGGCAAAACAACGAACCAAAACCAAGAAGAATCCTGTGGTGGGAAATCGTAATAATTTATTGTTACTGTCGTACCACTTTCGATTGGGCCGGCAACTATATTTATGAATGATCGAGAGGGAGAGTAATGGATATCAATATGTTGTTGGGCATAAGAACAATAACTAATAAAGAAACAGAGTAAAAAATTTTTCATCTTCCAAAATTTTTAATTAATACAAAGGATCATCTTATTTGGATATAAGATCATAACGGGTAAGGTTCGATGTGTTTTTGTAGTTTGAAGGAGAGGTTTGCAACGGTGTTTCCTAACAAAAATAAGAATAGTTTAAGGTAGGCGATAAGTATATTCATATTTGTCTATATTTGTCTGTTTGCCAAAGACGAAATGAGACATTGTTTTTTTTTAGTAGTACTATTTTTTTCCTGTTATGCATTTTCCCAAAAGAGCAAGGGAAAAGAGTATTTTGTAGACGCTAATTATTTTTACGGCAATATCCTGCCACATAATAATACGATTAAGCATCTTATTACCACACATCCGGAAGGAATACTTTTAAGTGTGAACCGTAAAACCTATGGCGATGAAGCCTGGCAATCGGAATATAATTTCCCGGACTACGGATTGTCGTTTCAATACCAGGGAAATAAAAATGAAACATTAGGCGACCTATATGGTTTATACGGACATTATAATTTTTATTTTCTAAAACGCAACCTTCAGTTTAGGGTAGGACAGGGAGTTGCTTATAGTACGAATCCATACGATAAAGAAAGTAATTTCAGAAATTTTGCCTATAGTACCCGACTGATGCCGTCTACATATTTTATGATCAATTATAATAAGCAGCGTATCTGGAAAGGCCTCGGATTACAAACCGGATTGCTGTTGGTACATCATTCGAATGCCAATATCAAAGCGCCAAATACCAGTACCAATACGATGGCTTTTACTGTTGGACTTAATTATAATTTTAGCGAAAAGGAACCGGAATATACTTTCGAAAAAGATACAACCCGTTATACCGAACCACTTCGTTATACTGTTGCTTTCCGTAGTGGTGTTAATGAAAGTGATGTTATCGGAAGCGGACAGTATCCGTTTTATGTGCTTTCAGGGTATGTCGATAAACGGATCAGTAAAAAAAGTGCGATTCAGTTCGGAGGCGATTTCTTCTGGTCACTGTATCTGAAAGAATACATCCGCTATATGGCCATTGCTTATTACGAAAAAAACAGCGACCCGAATGTCGATTATAAAAGAGCCGGAATTTTTATCGGTCATGAACTTTTTGTTAACCGCTTTACTTTCGAAACACAACTGGGCTATTATGTATATGATCCCGCAAAAATAAGTGCGTCCTTTTACCAGCGATTAGGACTCAAATTTTATGTGACCCGTAACGTTTTCGGCGGAATAAGTTTAAAAACACATGCCGCGAAAGCCGAAGCACTCGAATGTAGTCTTGGAATCCGATTGTAAAAATGAAACAAATGACAAAATATTATTCTTGTTTATTGATCATCCTTTTTGTGTTGTTCTCCTGTAATTCCGAAAAAGCACCGGACTGTTTTATGGCTTCCGGGAGTATTGTTACCAATGAAATTACGACTCCTGATTTTAGCTGGATCGACGTGGGAGAAGGCATTGAAATGATTGTGAAACAAGGAAGTGAAACGAAAATACTCGTAGAAACCGGTGCAAATCTTTTACAGGGTATTTCGGTTTCGGTTTCGGATGACAAATTGTTTTTGCGGAACGGTAACGGATGCAGTTGGTTTCGCGATAAAAACATCACAAAAGTATATGTCACCGTACCGGATTTAAAAGGGATTTATTCGGCTTCCCAATTTAATATCTCCTCAAATGGAGTGCTGCATTTTGATGATTTTGCCATCCGGTCGGGTATGTATTCCGATACGGCTTCGGGAATATTCGATTTGCAACTGGAATGTACCAATCTTGTTGTCGAAGATAATCAGGCTTCGTTATACCGTATTTCCGGAAAAGTGACCAATCTGAGTATTGCCTTTTATTCCGGAGCCGAACGTTTTGAAGGTCAAAACCTGATGGCGCAACAGGTGTGGGTTTTTCAGCGAAGTACAAATGATATCATTGTAAATCCGCAACAGGAGATAAAAGGGGATATTTACAGTACGGGGAATGTGGTGCTAAAAAACAACCCGTCTTTAGTGGAAATAGCCCAGCATTATACCGGGCATGTGGTCTATAATTAAATTATTTTTTCTGCGTCATTTCGCGGAATACGGCTTCCAGATTTTTGTTTTTCAGATTTAGCTGTAAGGTTTTTAAACCATTTTCCTGAGCAAAATCAAAAACGACCGGACGCATGTCTTTTTCCGTTGTAAAAGTAAGTTCCCAAATCGTATCGTGAACATTTCGGTGCGATTGCAGGTTAGGAATTTTAGCGATTAATTGGGCTTCAATCTGATAGTCGAATTCTACTTCAATAACCTGTTCGTTATCTTCGCTCATCAGGCTATCCAGTTTTTTATCGGTTACAATTTTACCATTGTTAATGATGATCACACGGTCACAAATCGCTTCTACTTCCTGCATAATATGCGTGGAAAGGAATACGGTTTTGTTTTTTCCGATATTTTTGATCAACTCACGGATCTCAACCAACTGGTTTGGGTCAAGTCCTGTGGTCGGTTCGTCGAGAATCAATACTTCCGGATCGTGCAATAAAGCCGTCGCCAAGCCAACACGCTGACGGTATCCTTTGGAAAGCGCTCCGATTTTCTTATGACTTTCCGGAGTTAAGCCGGTAAGTGCAATTACTTCGTCAATACGGGATTTGGCTACTTTGTATACATCGGCATTAAAAGCCAGGTATTCGCGTACATACAAATCAAGGTATAGCGGATTATGTTCCGGTAAGTAGCCTACAGATTGCTGTACTGCTTTAGCCGAAGTTATAACATCATGTCCGTTAACGCTGGCAGTACCTTGGTCGGCATCCAGAAAAGTGGTTAGTATTTTCATTAAGGTAGATTTTCCGGCACCATTCGGACCTAGAAAACCAACAATCTCACCTTTTTTTATCGAAAAAGTAACCGAATCCAACGCTTTTTGTTCTCCGTAATTCTTGGATATATTTAAAACTTCAATAGACATACTAATACCTGATTTGGAGCAAAAATAAGAAGAAAATGATGCTGATTATTTTTAAAATCATAAATTTTTTAAAATATTGGTCAATGGAAATATTTTTTTTCTAATTTTGTCACTCAAATACAATGGCGAAAAACCAATGAATTCAAGTAACACTTTTTATTATAACAATTTCTTTTATTTTTTCTGGAAAGAAGAAAGGGATTGTCATATGGTTATTTGATCGAAGTATACGAAAGAATTATAACACTATAATACACAATCCCGATGTTTTCCATCGGGATTTTTTTTTGGCATATGGAAAGGAAAATTGCAATACAGGGAATCAAAGGGTCGTTCCACCATCAGGTGGCGAAAGAATACTTCAATGAAAGTAAAGCCCTTATCGAATGTATGTCATTCGATGAATTAGTAAAAAGTGTACTGGAAGACGATCGGAACCTCGGAATTATGGCCTTGGAAAATTCGATTGCCGGGTCGATTATACCGAATTATGCACTTATTGATTTTAATAAACTGCACATCATCGGGGAGCACTATCTGGATATCCGGATGAATCTGATGGCCTTACCGGGACAAACGATTGAAGATATCCGGGAAGTCCATTCCCATCCGATGGCGTTATTGCAATGTAAAAAGTTTTTTAGCCGCTATCCGCATATCCGATTGATAGAAGATGCCGATACGGCCGAAACCGCACGAAGAATCCGAGAAAAAGAGCTCTCCGGAATTGGAGCCGTAGCCAGCAAGGTCGCTTCCGAAATGTATGAACTTCCCGTATTGGCCGAAAATATTCATACGATAACGAGTAATAAAACCCGTTTTGTGATCGTAAAAGCACAGAATTCGGTTATCCCGAAACAGGATATTGATAAGGTTTCGCTAAAGTTTGAGTTGGAAGATATGCAGGGAAGTCTGGCTACGATTCTGAATATTATGAACGATTACAAATTGAATCTCACCAAGATTCAGTCAATGCCGATTATCGAAAAGCCCTGGCAGTATTCCTTCTTTGTCGATATCACATTTGAACAGTATGAAGATTATGAAAAAGCAAAAGCAACTCTGGAAGAAATGACGAAAGAATTTAAGGTTTTAGGAGAATATAAAAAAGGAGTAGTATGATAACAACAGCAAAACGATTAGATCAGGTTCAGGAATACTACTTCTCGCAAAAACTGCGGGAAGTACGGGAATTGCAGGCCGAAGGGAAACCGGTGATCAATATGGGAATTGGGAGCCCGGATTTGGCACCGGCCACAACCGTTATGGATGCGGTACGCGAAGCCATGTCGCAACCGTCCGCACACCAATATCAGAGTTATCAGGGACTTCCCGAACTCCGTCAGGCGATGGCCGATTTTTATACCACTCATTTTAAAGTAGCCCTAAACCCGGATTCGGAAATATTGCCGTTAATGGGATCGAAAGAAGGAATTCTGCACATTGCTATGGCTTTTCTAAATGAAGGAGATGGTGTGCTGATCCCCAATCCGGGTTATCCAACCTATGCATCGGTTGCCAATCTGGTGGGTGCCGAAAGTGTTTTTTATGATTTAGCTGCCGAGCGAAACTGGGAGCCGGATTTTGAAGCTTTGGAAAAACAAGACCTCTCACGGGTAAAGTTAATGTGGGTAAGCTATCCGCATATGCCAACCGGAGCTACAGGAAACCGATCGTTGTTTGAAAAACTGATAGCCTTTGCTAAAAAACACCGGATACTGATTGTAAATGACAATCCGTACAGTTTTATACTTAACGACAATCCGGAATCCATTTTGAGTATTCCCGGAGCGATGGAGGTGGCGATGGAACTGAATTCGCTGAGTAAAACCTTTAATATGGCCGGTTGGCGTGTAGGAATGGTGATGGGGAAAAGAGAACTGATTCAGGCGGTGCTAAAAGTAAAAAGTAATATGGACAGCGGGATGTTTTATGGTATCCAAAAAGGAGCCATCGCCGCTTTAAAAAGCGATTCGACCTGGTTTGCAAAACAAAACGAAATATATCAAAACAGACGAAATCTTGTTTTTGAACTGGCACGGAAATTAAACTGCACGTTCGATACGAATAGCGTCGGCTTGTTTGTCTGGGCGAAATTACCACCGGACGAAAAATCGGCGGAAGCTTTTGTCGACAAATTGTTATACGATAAAAACCTGTTTATAGCGCCCGGAACGATTTTCGGAAGTAATGGTGAAGGATACATTCGATTTTCGTTATGCATTCCAGAAGAGAAAATTAAAGAAATTCTAAAACGATTTGATTAAATGAAGGGAGAAGAAAAAGTTTTTATAATTGGACTTGGTCTGATTGGTGGTTCCTTTGCACTCGATTTTCGGAAAGAGAACGAACGGGCGGTTTTCTTTGGGATCGACACCAATGAAAGCCATGTTAAAGAAGCGCTGGAACGCGGCATCATCGATCATCAGGCCGACTGGGAACAATTGTCGGAAGCCGATTGGGTGGTGTTGGCGATACCGGTTGACAAGGCAGTTGCTGTTTTGCCGGAAGTACTGGATCGGATACAAGAAAATACGGTCGTACTCGATGTAGGATCAACAAAAGAACAAATCTGTAAAGCTGTTGAAAACCATTCGAAAAGGCGTAATTTTATAGCGACGCATCCGATAGCGGGAACAGAGTTTTCGGGACCGTCGGCAGCCTTCGAAGGACTGTTTGCCGGAAAGACGAATATCATTTGCGAAATTGAGAAAACCGCTTTTGGAATTCAGGAAAAAGCCCTGCAATTGTTTAAAAAAATAAAGATGCGAATCCGCTATATGGACCCAAAAGCACACGATAAACACATTGCTTATGTTTCGCATCTGTCGCACATCAGTTCCTTTATGTTGGGGAAAACAGTGATTGCAGAAGAGCAAAACGAACGCGATATTTTTGATATGGCGGGAAGTGGATTCGAAAGCACGGTACGGTTAGCGAAAAGTTCTCCGGCCATGTGGACGCCCATTTTTAAACAAAACCGGGAAATGGTACTGAAATCATTATCCGAATATATTGAAAACCTGAATCATTTTAAAACCTTGCTGGAAACCGGCGATTATGATTCGGTTTATTCCGAAATGGAACAAACAAATGCGATAAAAGAAATCTTAAAAGGAATACATTTAAAAAAAGAATTGAGTTATGGAGAATAATGCTGCAATGAGAACATGGTTGGACGCTTTCAATTTAAGTCATCCGTTGGTGATCGCCGGGCCATGTAGTGCCGAAACAGAAGAACAAGTATTAAAAATAGCACACGAATTAAAAGATTCGGATGTAAGTGTTTTCAGAGCGGGTATCTGGAAACCGCGTACCCGTCCGGGTGGTTTCGAAGGCGTAGGAGCCATCGGATTAAAATGGTTACAACGCGCCAAAGCGGAAACCGGTTTGTTACTGGCCGTTGAGGTTGCCAATGCGAATCATGTGCAACTGGCCTTAGAACACGACGTGGACGTATTGTGGATTGGTGCCCGAACAACTGTAAACCCGTTTGCTGTTCAGGAAATTGCCGATGCGTTAAAAGATACCGATAAAATCGTGCTGGTTAAAAATCCGGTAAATCCCGATTTGTCCTTATGGCTTGGAGGAGTGGAACGTTTGTATAATGCCAATATTAAAAAACTGGGCGTAATCCACAGAGGATTTTCGACCTACGAAAAAACAAAATACAGAAACAATCCGGAGTGGCAATTGCCAATCGAGTTGCAAAGCAAATTTCCGGATTTGCCGCTAATTTGTGATCCGTCGCATATCACCGGAAAACGCGATATGATACTGGAAGTGTCACAACAAGCACTCGATCTGAATTATGACGGACTGATCATCGAAACGCATATCGATCCGGATAATGCCTGGAGCGATGCCGCGCAACAAGTAACGCCATCGGCCTTAAAACAGATTTTTAAAGATTTAAGAATCCGTAAAATAACCGATGAAGCTGACGATTACAATCAGCGATTGGAAGGATTGCGTACGCAGATTGACGAAATCGACAGCAAACTTTTAAATATTCTTGACAAGCGTATGAAGATTGCCGACAGCATCGGTGCGTTAAAAAAAGAACGCAACGTAGCGGTATTGCAAAACAAACGTTGGAATGAAATTCTTGGAAAAATGGTACTGGAAGGTGAAGAACGCGGCCTAAGTGAAGAATTTATTTTAAAAATGTTTAAAGCCATCCACCAGGAGAGTATTGCGCATCAGGAGAAAATAATAAATAGTTAACGGCTTAATTAGTAAAATTTCGTAATATCGCGAAATTTTTTAACAAGCCTTATATGAAAAAACTATTACTATTTGTAGTAACCTTAATGACAACTTTTTCGGCTTTTTCACAATACAAAATGGAAAATGTCTCCATTACCTATGGTGAAGAAATTACTGAAGAGAAAGGGAAGATTATTAAAATTATTGGCGAAACCAATAACAAAATTTATGCATTGGGATTAAAAGGAAAAAGCGATTATTTCCTGAAGATTTTCGATGCAAGCGGAATGAAACTGCTTTCCAACAAACCAATTGTGTTGCCGGAATTAAAAGACAAGGACATTGATTTTGAAGAAATTGTTATTCTAAACGGTAAGTTGTATGTTATTGGAAGCGTATACCACAGAAAAGATAAAATCTTTACTTTGGTGGGAATTGAATATTCCGAAGACGGGAAATTAAGTAAGAACATGACAACCATGTTCGAAGCTGAAGTGGCAAGAAGTTCCGACAGAGGAGGGTTCTATTTTAAAGTATCACCAGACGAGCATATGTTGTTGGCGATGCACACGGCACTTTACGAAAAGGAAGATGCTTTGAAATACGAACTAAAAATGTTTGATCCGAATTTAAAAACGGTTTTCTCCAATATTGAAAAGGTAAGCTATAACGACGATCAAAAAGATTATGAGTTTACAATTTCCGATTTCGACATCAATACAAAAGATGATGTGTTTTTAGTGATCAACGAAAGTTACCGCGATAAAAAGAAAAAGGAAAAAGTAGAGAAATTCCAGGTATTCGCGTTTAAAAACCAAAACGGTTATAAAAAAGAAGTCGTGGATATTAACTTTACCGGAAAAGAAATTATTAACTGTAAAATGATTTCTACCAGTAAAAACACGGTGCAATTGGTCGGATTTTATTCGAGTGTAAGAGACAACGGAAAAGCAAATAAAGAGCTTAAAGGAGTTTATAACGCAACGATTAATCTGGATAACAATACCAACGAAAACCTGAAATTTAATGAGTTCGACTATGCGACCAAAGTGAAATTATTGGGTGAACGTCGTGCGAAAAAAGGAAAAGACTTAAAGCCGTTGTATATGATTCATTCGATTATCGAGAAAAATGACGGCGGACTTATTGTTATTTCAGAGTACCGTTTTATTTATGTAGGTCAGCGACAAGGAATTGGTCCATTAGGTGTACAGCCAATTACCTACACCACAAACGAAATGATCGTGATGGCTCTAAAACCGGACGGATCGCTGGATTGGTGTAATGTTGTAGCAAAAGAACAAGCGGCAACCGTTACCGTGGCGTCGCTTAATATTTTTGCGGGACTGGGCGGTTCCGGAAACTTTAACGTGGCATTGGGATTGTCATTTCCGTTAGGGGTTATGGGGAAAGGACCGGAATACCTAAGCGCCATTCCGATTTATAAAGACGGTCAGTTGAGCATCCTTTTTAACGATAATAAAAAGAATAAAGGAATAACCGATATCGAAGAAATTAAAGCGTTGGGCAACTACAATAATGCGGTTCCGACCATCTTTGTATTTAGCGATAGCGGTGTGATTACCCGAAAAGATCCGGAAGAAGCCATCAAAAACGAATTGGTAATCCGTCCGGGGATTTTTTACAGAAAAAATGAAAAGGAATTCCTGATCTATGCGTCTCGAAAATCGCAGGACAAATTAGGTCGAATGGTTTTACAATAATTAAAATCAGAAAAGGTTGCCCTCAAAAAGCAACCTTTTTTTTGTAATAATAAGATAGTTATCTTTGCGGTATGACAGGAATCGTTTATAAATCTACAGGAAGTTGGTACAGTGTTAAAACCGAAGACAATCAGGTTTTTGAATGCCGTATAAAAGGAAAATTCCGAATGAAAGGCATTAAGAGTACCAATCCTATTGCCGTTGGTGATGTGGTCGATTTTGAATTGGATCAATCCACAGACGAAGTGGCGGGGATTATTCATAACATCCACGACCGTAAAAATTATATTGTTCGCAAATCGGTGAATTTGTCCAAGCAAACCCATATTATCGCCTCCAATATCGATATCGTATTCCTTTTGGTTACGATTAACAATCCGCCAACCACAACGAGTTTTATCGATCGTTTTCTGGTTACGGCCGAAGCCTATGGTATTGAAGCGGTTCTGATTTTTAATAAAATTGATACCTACGATGAAGCGACACTGGACGAACAGTTGTATCTGCAGTATGTTTATTCCAATATCGGATATAAATGCCTGCGTGTTTCGGCTGCCGAAGGAAAAGGAATCGACGAGTTAAAGGCCATGATGAAAGACAAAGTATCCATGTTTTCGGGCCATTCCGGAGTAGGGAAATCGACCTTGGTCAATGCACTGGAACCTTCGTTAAATCTTAAAACAAAAGCAATATCCGATCAGCACCAACAAGGACAACATACCACGACGTTTGCCGAGATGTTTGATCTTTCGTTTGGCGCCCGAATTATCGATACGCCGGGAATCCGTGGTTTTGGAATTGTCGATATGGAAAAACAGGAAATCGGGGATTATTTTCCGGAGTTTTTCGCCCTGAAAGACCAGTGTAAATTTAATAATTGTCTTCATAAAGAAGAACCGCATTGCGCCGTTAAGGAAGCATTGGATAACGATGAAATCGCCTGGTCGCGGTATAAAAGTTATATCCAGATTTTAGAAGGTGATGACGAACATTACCGAACGGATATCTACGGAGAAGGAAAAGCACAGGATACGGAATGAAAGCAGTAATACAACGGGTAACGGAAGCGTCTGTTACCATTGACGGAATAATAGTAGCCGAAATCGAAAAAGGGCTGTTGGTTCTGATTGGAATCGAAGATGCCGATGCCAAAGAAGACATTGACTGGCTAACCGCCAAAATTGCCAATCTTCGCATATTTGGCGATGAAAACGAGGTGATGAACCTTTCGTTAAAAGATACCCACGGTGATATGATCGTGGTAAGTCAGTTTACACTTCACGCCCAAACCAAAAAGGGAAACCGTCCTTCCTATATCAAAGCGTCCAAACCGGAAATTGCGATACCCTTATACGAAACATTCGTAAAACAAATGGAAACAGAATTAGGGAAACCGGTTCAAACCGGTCAATTCGGAGCCGATATGAAAGTGCGATTGCTTAACGACGGACCGGTGAC
>NZ_JASLCE010000119.1 GCF_030146175.1 Flavobacterium sp.
ACCAGGGACACATGGATTTTCAGTCCATTGCTCTACCAACTGAGCTAAGGCACCGTCCTTATTGCGGGTGCAAATATAGGGGCATTTTTTATTTATCCAAAACAATTCGGTAAAAAAATCTATTTGTATCTTTGAATTTTAATCGGAAAAATAATGCTTTTAGCAATAGATGTAGGGAATACCCGGATCAAAGTGGCTGTTTTTGAAAAAGATAGCCTGCTGGATCAGGATGCGTTTGATAAAACAGAAGCCGTAAATCGGTTTTCGAAAATCCTGGGAAAATATACGCAAATAGAAAATGCGATACTTTCCAGAGTAGGATTTTTGGACGAAACGGTTCTAAAATGGCTGGAAAGTCGGCTGACATTGCATGTTATTACCCCGGATAGTCCGATGCCGTTTTATAATCGTTATGAAACGCCAAGAACATTAGGAATCGACCGAATGGTACTGGCTTCGGGTGCGGTATTTCAGTTTCCGAAACAAAACCGATTGGTAATCGACTCCGGAACCTGCATTACCTACGACTTTATTGATGCCGACGACAATTACCTTGGCGGCGCCATTTCGCCGGGACTTCGGTTGCGGTATGAATCCTTACATAATTATACGGCAAAATTACCGTTATTAACCCTTGAAAACCCGTCGGGCTTGATCGGAGGATCTACAAAACAGTCGATTCATTCCGGTGTTGTGAACGGTTTTTTGTGCGAAGTTGACGGGCTCATCGAACGCTATCGTCAACAATATCAAGTTTTAACAGTAATTTTAACAGGAGGTGATACGGATTTTTTGGCTAAAAGCGTAAAAAACACCATATTTGCCAATCCAAATTTTCTATTAGAAAGTTTGAACCACTTATATCAATATACAATCAACAAATGATTAAAAAGATAATTCTAGGCACTAGTTTGCTTTTTTCTTCCGTAATTTTTGCACAGGAAGGTACCGCTTCACCGTATTCATTTTATGGTATCGGAGATGTAAAGTACCGCGGAACCCATGAAAATAAAGCCATGGGAGGGTTGGGGATCATACCGGATAGTATTCACCTGAATCTTCAAAACCCGGCATCGTTAACGGCCTTACGATTAACGACATTTTCGGTAGGAGCGACAAACCGTAGCACGACTTTTAAAACGGCATCGGAAAAAGAAACAGCAAGCAGAACAACATTCGATTATCTGGCATTGGGATTCCCGATTACTAAAAAAGCGGGTGTTTCGTTTGGAATAATGCCATATTCCTCTGTTGGTTATAAGGTGGATCAAACAACAACTACGCAATTATCAACCGGAGACATTGTAAATACGAACAAACGTTTTACCGGTGAAGGTGGTTTGAATAATGTATTCTTGGGATTGGGATATAAAATTACTTCGAAATTAAGTATCGGAGCCGATTTTCAATATAACTTCGGACGAGTGGAAACCAAATCTGTTGTTTTCCTGGATGATGTTTACCTTGGAAAACGAGAGATCAATACAACCCGTTATAGCGGTGTGGCATTTAACACCGGTTTGATGTATCAGGAAAAAATCAACAAAAAATACGACTGGTATAGCAGTTTTACCTATACGCCACAAAGCAATTTAAAAGCGGATAATAGCGGTTCGGTAGCGGCCATTACCTATTCGGGTACCGGAGCAGAATTAGAATCTGATAATGTGGCTTATGAAGCAACACAATCTACCTATAAATTACCGGCTAAGTATGCATTAGGAACTGGTTTTGGAATTGCAAAACAATGGTTTGTTGGTGCTGAAGTAACCTTCCAGGATAAAAGCAGTTTTGTAAATCGTTTTGATCAGATTACAAATGTTGGTTTCGAAAAAGCACAGCGTTATGTAATTGGAGGGTATATTACACCAAAATTCAACTCGTTTACAAGCTATCTGGAGCGTGTAACCTATAGAGCTGGTTTCAGATATGAAAACACCGGTCTTGTGATCAACAATCAATCCGTTAAAGATTATAGTGTGAATGCCGGTTTTGGATTGCCAATCGGTCGAAGTCTTTCGAATCTGAATGTTGGATTTGAATACGGAACAAAAGGAACGACAAGTAGTAACTTGGTTCAGGAAAACTATTTTGGGATCTATATCGGACTGTCGGTAAACGACCTGTGGTTTAAGCGAACTAAATACGAATAGTATTCTGATGAAGGTACACTTTGGAAAATATTTTATAACATTAGTCACAGTTCTCGCTGTGACTGTGTTTTTTTCATGCGAAAGCAATTTTAAAGACGTACAGCGTATCAATGCGGTACCGTTTTCTCCAATTGGGGAAGCCGAACATGTGAATTTAAAATATACCGATTCCGGTAAGATCAAAGCAATATTGGTAAGCCCGTTATTGCTGGATTTTTCCAATTTAAAATATCCGTATACCGAATTTCCGAAAGGCGTATTTGTAACCCTTTTTGATGAGCGCGGCAATAAAAGCTATGTAGAATCCGATTATGCAATTACCTACGCGAAAACCGATATTATCGATTTACAGGGTCATGTAAAGATAACATCTAGTGATGGTAAAGTGCTGCAAACGGAACAATTGTACTACGATCAGAAAAATGAATGGTTTTTTACCGAGAAATATTTTAAATTTACAGATGCGAACAGTTACCTTGAAGGAAAAGGTATCGATTTTAGCAAAGATTTTTCAGTTATGAATGCCCAACAAAACAGGGGCGAGATTTCAAAGATAGAGTAATTATGGGATTATTAAAGTACGTCCACTATTTGTATTTGGTTTTAGCAGTATTGTTTATTTATGAAGGCGTACGGCGACAACAGGCCGGAGAAAGTTACCTGATTAATTTTCTTTTTGCGGCAGTAGCCATTTTTATGTTCTTCTTTAGAAGGCATTTTTCAAACAAGATGAAACGATAGGGAAAACAATATGGAAATAGCGATAATCATAACGTGTCTGATTTTATCCGCGTTCTTTTCCGGGATGGAAATAGCCTATATCGCTTCCAATAAAGTTTACCTGAGTATCGAAAAAAAACAAAACACTTTTTTTTCAAAAATACTAACCAGACTCACCGAAAAGCCGGCTCATTTTATAGCGTCGATGCTATTGGGGAAAAGTATCGTTTTTACGATTTACGGTTATTTTTCCAGCGCTTTAGTAGTGCAGTTGCTTCGGGAATACGGCGTTTTATTAAACCCTTTTCAGATGATCGTGATGCAGGTGCTTATCGCAACCGCGTTGCTATTGCTCACATCCAGTTTTCTTCCGAAAGTTATTTTTCAGATTTATCCGAATACGCTGATTAAAGTACTGGCGTTGCCGGCCTATTGCTTTTACCTGCTATTTTCCGGGATTTCCAAGATTGTCGTAGCGATTGCCGATAAAGTCCTGATCCATGTTTTTAAACTCGAACGTAATAAAGATGTGTTGTATTTTAACCGGGGCGAATTGGGAACCTATATCACCGAACAGGTTAATGCGGCCGAAAACCAGCAGGAAATCGATACCGAAATACAGATTTTTCAGAACGCCTTGGAATTTTCCGATGTTAAAGTGCGTGATATTATGACACCGCGAACGGAAATTGCTTCGGTGGAATTGTGCGATAGCGTTACAGAATTGCGAGAATTGTTTGTCGAAACCGGTTATTCCAAAATAGTGGTATACGAAGGCACGCTCGATAATAGTATCGGATATGTGCATTCGTTCGAGTTGTTTAAAAAACCAGCCGACATCCAGTCGGTTATGATAACAGTGGAATATGTGCCGGAAACGGTATTGATTAAA
Organism: Flavobacterium sp.; assembly: GCF_030146175.1. GTDB lineage: Bacteria > Bacteroidota > Bacteroidia > Flavobacteriales > Flavobacteriaceae > Flavobacterium. Next base: position 3,766 of record NZ_JASLCE010000119.1, read on the forward strand.
GAGGTGTTGGATCTGCTTACAAAAAAGCGGAAAAGTATGGCGGTGGTTATCGACGAATACGGAGGAACTGCCGGTATTGTAACGGTAGAAGATATTATCGAAGAATTATTCGGAGAAATTGAAGACGAACACGATCTGGAAGAACTGATCGAGGAAAAGCGAAATGATCATTCGTTTTTGTTTTCGGCTCGTTTAAATGTAGAATATGTTAACCAGAAATATAATATTAAAATTCCGGTAAGCGATTCCTATGTGACGTTAGGGGGATTCATTGTGCATGCGACCAAGGAAATACCGCAACAGGGACAGCAATTGGAGTTGTCCGGTTACCGGATTGTCATACGTGAGGCTTCCAATAAACGAATTGAATTAATCGAAGTTCGTATCAAAGAATAAAGAAATATCCAAATAAAAAAGTAAAAATATTTGAAAATATAGTGGGACATCTTTTATTATTAAATAGATAATTGTATTTTCGCCCACTGAATAAAAAAAATAATATCATAAAAGATGGCAGTTTTATCAAAAATTAGACAGCGTTCGATCCTTTTAATTGGAGTTATCGGATTTTGTTTGCTAGCATTCGTAATTGGAGATGTTGTTCAAAGCGGAGGATTTAAACAAAGTACACGCAATGTAGGTAGTGTAAATGGAGTGGATATCTCAGCTCAGGACTTTTTGCAAAAAGTATCTATGGCAGAAAAAAACGGCCAGGGTATGAGCAATACACAAGCTTCAAACGGAGTTTGGGAGCAGGAAGTGAAACAAATCCTATTAGACGCTGAATTTGAAAAAATCGGTTTAAAAATCGGAAAAGAGCAAATGATTAACGTAATCAAACAGAATCCTAACTTTGCTCAGGATCCAAGATTTTTAAATGCTGCCGGTCAGTTTGACGTAAATAAATTCAATGAATTTGTGGCCAGCATCAAATCATCACAGCCGGATCAGTGGAATAACTGGTTGGCGTATGAAAAACAATTGCAGCAAATGGCTACTGAGCAAATGTATTATACTATGGTTAAAGCCGGTCTTGTAACGACTAAGAACGATGGTAAATTTGCTTACGAAAGAGAAAACGACAAAGTTAATTTCGACTATGTAGCGGTTCCATATACTACAATCAACGATGATGAAGTAAAAGTTTCGGATAGCGAAATTTTGGATTATGTTAAGAAAAATCCTAAAAAATATAAATCAGACAACTCTCGTGAGGTAGAATACGTATTCTTCGAAAACAAACCGTCTAAAGAAGACGAGGATGAAATGAAGAAAACAATCACAGGATTATTATCCGGACGTGTAGTTTACAACGATAAAACGGGAACTAACGATACGTTACCTGGTTTTAAAGGTGCTAAAAACGTAGAAGAGTTTGTAAATGCAAATTCTGATATCAAATACGATTCGTCTTATGTAGCGAAAAAAGACCTGCCATTGGAAAACCAGGAGCAGTTATTTAACCTTCCAACAGGAGAAGTATTCGGACCATACATCCACAACGGTTACTACTGTTTATCTAAAATGATGGGTAGAAAAGGTGGTGCTACTGCAAAAGCAAGTCACATTCTATTGAGCTATGCCGGAAAAATGCCAGGTATTACCAGAACAAAAGAAGAGGCAAAAGCAAAAGCAGAAGAATTGTTAAAACAAGCACAGGCAAATCCATCAAGCTTTGCAATGTTGGCAATGACAAATACAGACGATCCGGGATCAAAACAAACCGGAGGTATGTATGATAACATCCAGCCAGGTCAAATGGTGAAAACGTTCAACGATTTCGTATTCAACAACCCGGTAGGTAAAATTGGAATGGTAGAAACAGAATATGGTTTCCACGTAATTAAAGTAGACGATAAATACGATGCCGTTCGTTTGGCTACGATCGCAGAAAAAATCGAGCCGTCTGAGGCAACTGCTGATGCGATTTATGTAAAAGCTACAAAATTAGAAGCAGAAGCTGCGGATAAAGATTTCGACAAAGTAGCAAAAGAAATGGGATTAACGGTAGTTCCGGCTATGAACGTTAAAGCTACAGACGAAAGTCTTCCAGGACTTCAAAACCAAAGACAAATTGTACTTTGGGCATTTGGAAGAGATACAAAAGAAGGTGCTGTTAAGAAATTTGACAACCTTGAAGGACATATCATCGCAAAATTAAAAGGGAAAAACGAAACCGGTTTGATTTCTTTAGAAGAAGCAAAACAAACGGTATTACCAATCCTGAAAAACCAGAAAAAAGCGGAGAAAATCAAAGCTAAAATGCAAGGCGCTACTTTGGAAGCGGTTTCACAAAAATCAGGTGCTGCTGTTAACGTAGCTTCAAATGTGACAATCGACAACCCAAGTATCCCGAACATCGGACAAGAGCCTAAAGTTGTAGGAACTGCTTTCGGATTAGGAAACGGAAAAACTTCAAAATTAATCGAAGGTCAAATGGCTGTTTTCATGATCAGAACGAAAGACGTAGTAAAAGCTCCGGCTTTACCAAACTATGCTTCTTACACTACAAAAATCAAAACGCAAACACAAGGCGCTTCTTCATACCGCATAATCGCTGCCCTAAAAGCAGCTGCTAAAATTGAAGATAACAGAGCTGCGTTACAATAGTATACCGACTGTAGTCAATAAAAAAAGGCATCCGATGAAAATCGGATGCCTTTTTTTTATGATGTTATTTTTTATAAAATCATTTCAGAATAGGGAATAACAATCGGAAAGCCTTTCTCTTTAAAATAAGCCGTAGGATCATTTGGAGCTATGGCAAGTATAAAATCGCCGCCCCAGGCACCAAGACTCTTTAAAACGCCTTTAAAATCGTTGAAAAAGCGTTCCTTAACGGTTTCCATTTCCAAAATATCACTTAGAATACTTTCGTGCTGATTGATCAACGAACCGAATTGATACAGATCGTTGGAAACAAGAATCGCTTCCGTTAGCGCATCGATTTTAGGGATCATTTTGTCAATACGTTGTTGTTTGTCGTAATAACTCATAATCGCCGATTTACTGCTTTGCTTCTGATTGAGATACACAAAATACAGATTTTGACGAAACGATAAATCCAACTGTAAAGGGGTTACCATTGGTCGTTTAAAACGCGTCAATTGGTAAATAATAGGGGTATTGTTTTGAGCGCAGGCAATGTCGTAACCGCTACCGCCAAAACTGGATTCCAGCAAACGATAGGCATCCACCTGAAGCCATTGTGCGATATTGTTGATCAAAGTAGAAGAGGTGCCAAGTCCCCATAATCGTGGAAACGTTAAACGCGTCGTTACACTATATCCGGTATCGGAACTAAGAAAATCCGGATTAAGCTGTGCGGCTTCATACAAAATTTCGATCAGGGTATTTTTGATTCCGGCTTGCGGTCCGAAATTTTCCTTATTGCGAATACTGTCAAACGAAATTTGATCCTCAAACCAGACACTGGAATCAGCATCATAACTTTGCCAGCGTATGATTTGCTCGGGGCCTTTTTCGATATCGAGAAACTGACCGTATTTTGTGGGAAGCGCAATCGCTTTCGCACCGTCCAGAACGACATATTCGCCGGTGAGCAGGAGTTTTCCGTTGCTGTAAAAAGTCTTTTTCAAAATGAATTATTTACGTAAAGATGCTAAATAGTCAACTACAGCCGAATGACTCACGGTGTTGTGTTCAAAATGAGTTGTGACAAGCTGACGTTCGGTTTCGGTAGCCTGAAACTGATTCAGGATATTCATCAAATGCATTTTCATATGCCCCTGTTGAATTCCGGTTGTCGTTAACGAACGTAAAGCGGCAAAATTTTGCGCCAGTCCGGCTACGGCTACGATTTGCATCAATTCCTCGGCCGATGGATGTCCTAACATTTCCAGTGCTATTTTAACCAGAGGATGTAAGCCGGTTAGACCGCCTACTGTTCCCAATGCCAATGGAATTTCCAGCCAAAAGGTAAAAATACCGTTTTCGACTTTGGCATGCGAAAGACTCGAATATTTTCCGTTTCGGGAAGCAAAAGCGTGTACGCCGGCTTCTACCGCGCGGAAATCATTTCCGGTTGCAATCACGACGGCATCGATACCGTTCATGATTCCTTTATTGTGTGTTACGGCGCGATACGGTTCGATTTCGGCGATCTGAACGGCACGAACGAACTTTTCGGCGAACTCTTCCTGCGAAATGTGTTTGTCTTCTTTTAAATCGGCTACCGGGCAGGAAACTTCCGCTCTAACAAGACAATTCGGAACATAATTAGACAAAATGCTCATTACGACCTGGATTTGCTTTTCCTCTTCGGAAAACGCGTCGTACTGAAGCGCCTCTTCTTTTAAGGTTTTGGCAAATTGCTCCAGACAGGAATTGATAAAATTGGCCCCCATACTGTCTTTGGTGTTAAAAGTAGCATGAAGCTGGTAGTAATGCTCCAGTTCACCGGTTTTATCGCGCAGGTTGATATCGATAATTCCGCCACCTCTTTTTTGCATGTTTTTCGTAATGCTTTCGGTTTCGGAAAAGAATTTCGGTTTGATGGTGTGGAAGAAGGCATCCAGTTTATCGGCAGCACCTTTATACATAAAGTGTACCTGACCGATTTTTTCGGTACTGATTACCGTGGTTTTAAAACCACCGCGATTGGACCAGAATTTAGCGGCTTTTGACGCTGCTGCCACGACGGAACTTTCCTCAATAGCCATTGGAATGGTCACATTTTTTCCGTTGATCAAAAAATTGGGTGCCACGCCAAAAGGCATATAGAAATTGGAAATCGTATTTTCAATAAACTCATCGTGAAGCTTTTGAAGGGCTTCGTCGGAATTCCAATATTGGGTGATAACTTGTTTGGCACTGTCCGGATTGTTAAAATGGGTATTCACAATCCAGTTGATTTTTTCTTCTTTCGACAACTTCGAAAATCCAGCAATAGCTTTCGTCATTTTTAGGCATCTTGAATTCTACTGCAAAGATAAGATTTCGAAAATGCAATCGGGGATAATTTTTAAAATACGTTTTTTTAAGGAAAAAATTACAGTAAAAACTTATAAAATTGACTTTAAATGCGAAAATTGAATTTGCATTTAACACATAAAGTTATGGCTAATTGATAAATTTTCACTAAAATTGGAAGTTTTTTTACCATTTGACAAAATGAATTACTTTAAAAAATCGTTATTTCTACTGTTACTGACTTCACTGTCAGCGGTAGCACAACAAAAAATTACGCTCGAAGAGATTTGGAGCGGTGCTTTTAGAACGCAGGGAATGACTGCTTTAGAAGCGATGAAGAACACGAATCAGTATACCGTTCTGAATTATGACCGGAATACGCGGTCGTCACAAATCGATCTGTATGATTTTGCCACACTAAACAAAGTCACCGCGCTAATCGACTCTAAAGATCACAAACAACTGGACGGAATAGACAGTTATAGCTTTAGCCCGGACGAAAAGAAAATTTTAATTGCGAATAATTCCGATCAGATTTTCCGCCATTCTTTTGTAGCCGATTATTTTATCTACGATATTGCCAAAAAGACCCTGACCAAACTGGCCGACTATAAAGTTCAGGAGCCAACCTTCTCACCGGACGGGACTAAAATAGGATATGCACACGACAACAACTTATACGTGTACGACCTGACTACTCAAAAACACACTCAAATCACTAAAGACGGAAAGAAAAACCACATCATCAACGGTATTACCGATTGGGTGTATGAGGAAGAATTCTCGTTTGTACGTGCTTTCGACTGGAATGCGGGAAGCGATAAAATCGGATTTATCCGTTTTGACGAAACCGAAGTGCCGGAATTCTCTATGGACATGTACAACCAAGGATTATATCCGACACAATACGTATTCAAATATCCAAAAGCAGGAGAGAAGAATGCCGTTGTATCGTTACATGTATATGATGTAAAAACCGGAGCGACTAAAAAAATCAACTTAGACACTTATAAGGATTTCTATATTGCCCGTATCAAATGGACGAATGAAGCGAATACGTTAAGTGCGCAGGTGTTAAACCGCCATCAGAACAATCTGGATCTTTTATTTGTAGACGGAAATTCCGGAGCGACAAAAATCGTTGTAAACGAAAAAGACAAAGCTTATGTTGATGTAACGGATAACCTAACGTTCTTAAAAGACAACAGTTTTATCTGGACCAGCGAAAAAGACGGATTTAACCATATTTATCACTACGATAAAAACGGAAAGTTGATCAACCAAATTACCAAAGGGAAATGGGAAGTGACCAACTACTACGGATTCGATACTAAGACGGGAACAATTTTCTATCAGTCGGTAGAAAACGGTTCTATCAACCGTGATGTGTACAGCATCAAATTAAACGGAAAAGACAAAAAGAGACTAACTACGGAAACCGGTACCAATGCGGCGACGTTTAGTCCGAATTTTGAGTACTTTATCAATTCGTTTTCAAGTGCTAAAAACACACCGCGCTATACGCTTAACGAAAGCAAAACCGGGAAGCTTGTAAAAACCATCGTTTCGAACGAAGCTTTGGAAAGCAAACTGGCAAAATACGACTTACCAACAAAAGAGTTTTTTGAATTAACCACTGAAAAAGGAAACCGTTTAAACGCGTGGATTCTTAAACCGAAAGATTTTGACCCGAACAAAAAATACCCGGTATTTATGTACCAGTATTCCGGACCGGGATCACAACAGGTAAACAACGACTGGAACAATACCGATGATTACTGGTTTGCGATGTTAACGCAACAAGGGTATATCGTAGCTTGTGTTGACGGACGCGGAACCGGTTTTAAAGGAGCAGAATTTAAAAAATGCACCTATAAAGAATTAGGAAAATTTGAGGTAGAAGATCAGATCAATGCAGCAAAAGTAATCGGCAACTACCCTTATGTTGACAAAGCCAGAATTGGAATTTTTGGTTGGAGTTATGGAGGTTTTATGTCGTCGAACTGTATTTTCCAGGGGAACGACACCTTTAAAATGGCCATTGCTGTGGCTCCGGTTACCAGCTGGAGATATTATGACAGCGTTTATACAGAACGATACATGCAGACACCTCAGGAGAATGCATCCGGATATGACAACAATTCACCGATCACCCATGTGGCGAAATTAAAAGGAAATTTCCTTTTGATCCACGGAACGGCCGATGACAATGTACACGTACAGAATACCATGAAAATGGTGGAAGCATTGGTACAGGCAAACAAACAGTTTGACTGGGCGATTTATCCGGACAAAAACCACGGTATCTACGGCGGTAAAACCCGTTTGCAGTTGTATACTAAAATGACCAACTTTATCAAAGAAAAACTATAATTAAACCAAACCAAAAACCAAAAACGAAGCAAATGAGCGAACAGAATGTAAAACAAGGACATCCAAAGGGACTTTGGGTATTATTCGGAACCGAAATGTGGGAGCGGTTCAACTTCTATGGAATGCGTGCATTGTTAACCTTATTCCTGGTTAACTCCTTAATGATGAAAGAGGAAGAAGCTTCCTTAATTTATGGTGGATTTCTTGGTTTATGTTATCTGACACCTATGTTAGGTGGATTTATTTCCGACCGTTTTTTAGGAAACCGTAACTGTATTATGTTGGGTGGTTCGTTAATGGCCATCGGACAGTTATTGCTTTTTGCGAGTGCTACGGTATTTCCAAACAATTTAGAATTAGCCAAAACATTAATGTATGCGGCTTTAGGGGTTATCATTTTTGGTAACGGATTTTTCAAACCGAATATTTCCAGTATGGTGGGAAGTTTGTATCCAAAACAGGAAAAAAGCAAATTGGATACGGCTTTTACCATTTTCTATATGGGGATCAATATCGGAGCTTTCTTAGGACAATTTATCTGTCCGATTGTAGGTGACGTAAAAGATGCCGGTGGAATGCGTGACATCCATGCGTTCAAATGGGGATTCTTAGCAGCTGCTTTGGCAATGACCATTGGTACAGCGGTATTCTTCTTCCTTAAAAATAAATATGTGGTAACGCCGGAAGGAAAACCACTGGGAGGATTACCATCAGGACATGATGCTTCCGATTTCGAAGAAGGTGAAGCACAAAAAGCGAACTTCTCAACGACTTCATTAATCGTAGCGGTTATCGCTTTTGTAGGATTAGGATTTTTATTCCATTATGCGGTAGGACAAAACGTAATTTACTCGATGATTTATGCGAGTGGTCTTACATTGGCCGGATTGATTTTATCGGATAAATCATTAACAAAAATTGAAAGAGACAGAATCTTAGTAATTTATATCGTTTCGTTTTTCGTAATCTTTTTCTGGGCAGCTTTCGAACAGGCAGGTTCTTCGTTAACGTTTATCGCCGATAACCAGACCGATCGTAACTTCTTCGGATGGCAAATGCCTCCATCAATGGTACAGATTTTTAACGGATTATTCGTTGTAATGTTAGCCGTTCCGTTCAGTATCTTATGGGATAAATTAAGAGCCAAAGGAAACGAGCCGATTTCACCAATGAAACAGGCTTTCGGATTGATGCTAATTGCAGTGAGTTATTTTATTATTGCTTACAATGTAAAAGACCTTGGAAACAGTGGTTTATTGGCAATCAAATGGTTAATCTTATTATATTTAATTCAAACTTGTGGTGAGTTGTGTTTATCGCCAATCGGACTATCGTTGGTAGGTAAATTATCACCAAAACGTTTTGCATCCCTATTATACGGTGTATTTTTCTTATCGAATGCTTCTGGATATGCATTAGCAGGAACATTAGGATCGATCTTACCGGCAACGGGAGATAAATTCAAAAAAGCACAAGAATTAGGAATTGACCTTCAGGCAGTTTTAGACAAAACCGTAACACCAACAGCTGAACAATTAAAATTATTGGCCGATAATCAGATCAGTGCGCAATACCGCGTATTCGCAGGATTTGAAATCCACAACCTATTCGAATTCTTTATGGTATTCGTAGTATTGTGTGGTGCTGCATCAGTAGTATTATTCTTATTGACTCCGGTTCTTAAGAAAATGATGCACGGAGTAAGATAATTTTAATCCCTTTAATAAGCAGCTATGTGGAATAAACATCCAAAGGCATTGCCATTTTTGTTCCTGTCCGAAATGTGGGAACGTTTCGGTTATTATCTGATGATTGGTATTTTCACGCTTTATCTAAAAGACGTGGAAGCCGGTTTTGCAATGACCGAAAAAGAAGCCTCCGATTTATACGGAACTTTTATTGCATTAGTATTCTTAACACCCTTTTTGGGCGGATTAATAGCCGACCGTTATCTGGGGTATCGCAAATCGATTGTATTGGGAGGAATCCTGATGGGACTCGGTTATTTCCTGATGGGCGTGCATTCGATTACTGTATTGTATATCGCAATGACGCTGGTTATTGTTGGTAACGGATTTTTTAAACCGAATATTTCGACCCTGTTAGGAAACTTCTATTCCAAAGAAGAATACAAAGACAAAAAAGACGAAGGCTACAACATTTTCTATATGGGAATTAACGTAGGTGCCTTTATCTGTAACTTCTTCGGAGCAGCACTGCAAATCCTGTTAGGATGGCACTGGGCTTTTATGGCTGCCGGTGTGGGAATGTTTATCGGAGTATTCGTATTCCTGATGGGAACCAAGCATTATGCGGGTTATGATCATAAAAAAGGCGTACAGGAAGGTGATATGCCTTTCTGGAAAATCGTATTATTTATTTTGGTACCGTCGGCGGTATTTGGAGTAATCGGATGGTTGCTAAAAGGAGTGGCTTCCGAGTCCAATCCGGACAGTTATATCTTCGGATCCGATAGTACCGATGCCTTTATCTTTGCCTGTATTCCGGTAATATTGTTTTATTCCAGCTTATATTTTAAAGCAAAAACAGAAGACAAACGACCGATTGCGGCCTTATTGGCCATTTTCGGTGTCGTAATATTATTCTGGGCCGTTTTCAAACTAAACGGCTCGGCATTGACAACCTGGGCCGATCGTTATACCGATCGTCAGACAACCGGTACCACTTCAAAAGTGTTTAACGGATTAAAACTGGCCAAGGAAGTTGAGTACAAAAAAGACTCCGTCGAATTATACGATGCGCAGTTCCGTTTGCAAAAAGTAAACGGGGTAGTTCAAAAAGAAGTCAATTACCCATTGTATTTTAGAAACGTAGCACCGGAAAAATTACCGGCCGAAGGATCGAAAGTAAGTTTATGGGCCACCAATTTAAGTCAGTCGATTAACCCGGGTTGGGTGATCATCTTAACACCTTTGGTAGTTGCCTTTTTTACCTTCCTTCGCAGCCGTCGTAAAGAACCGTCAACACCAACCAAGATCGCTTTCGGTTTACTGATTTCAGCTTTATCGGTATTGGTTATGGTTGCAGCGGTAAAAATGGGCGGCAACGGAACCGAAAAAGTTAGCGTATGGTGGTTGGTAGCCAACTATGGCGTGATCACGATCGGGGAACTGTTTTTAAGTCCGATGGGATTATCGGTGGTTTCGAAGTTAAGCCCAACCAATATTACCTCGTTAATGATGGGAGGATGGTTTTTAGCAACGTCAATCGGAAACAAATTAAGTGGTGTACTGGCCAGTATGTGGGATACCTACGAAGACAAAACAGACTTCTTCTGGGTCAATTTTAGCTTATTGCTAACGGCATCCTTAATGATGTTTGTGTTGTTGAAATGGTTAAATGCCATTATGAAAGAAAAAGGAATAAATTAGCATATGAATACAAGAGAAACTTTAGAAGAAATACAAAGTTTTAAAGGCAAGTACCCCAAACAATTGTGGTACTTGTTTTTTAGTGAAATGTGGGAACGTTTCAGTTTTTACGGAATGAGAGGAATGTTGGTGATCTTTATGGTAAGCCAACTAATGATGAATGGAAAAGTGGCCAACCTGCAATATGGCGCCACACAGGCATTCGTATATGCCTTTACTTTTATCGGAGGATTATTTGCCGATAAAATCTTAGGATATCGTAAATCCCTGTTTTGGGGTGGGCTATTAATGATCGTGGGAAGTGTTATTTTGGCGATCGATCCGAAGCAGTTTTTCTTTTTCGGAATCAGCTTTACCATTGTAGGAACCGGATTCTTTAAACCGAATATCTCAACCATGGTTGGGAAATTGTATAAAGATGACGATATCCGTAGAGATGCGGGATTCTCGTTGTTCTATGCCGGGGTTAACCTGGGAGCTTTAATCGGTGGTTATATCTGTATCGCAGTTGCCAACGGAAGTATGCTAAGTAGTATGGTGCCGGAACATTTGCGTTGGAATGTAGCCTTTGGTTTTGCTTCAGTGGTGATGTTTATCAGTTTGATCACGTTTACGCAAACGCAGAAAAGCCTTGGTCCAATCGGACTTTCGCCGCTATTGCATCTGGAAACATCCAAAAGGAAGCTATACGAATACGCAACCTATATCGGATCGTTAATCGTATTGCCAATCATCATGACAATGGTGTCCAAAACAGAATACACGGACATCTTTATGTACATTATCGGACCGTGTTCGTTATTGTATTTGTTTTATGAAATGAAAAACTACTCAGTAGCCGAAAATAAAAAATTATTAGCGGCCTTGGTATTTATCATCTTTTCGATTTTCTTTTGGGCGTTCTTCGAACAAAGTGGCGGATCGTTAAGCCTTTTCGCGGCCAACAACCTAAACAATACCATGTTCGGAATGAAATTCGATCCGAATGGTGTCAACAACTCGGCAAACTCTTTTTTTGTAATTGTCTTTGCTGCTTTTGTTGGAATGGTTTGGTTGTGGATGGCGCGTAGAAAAATCGAACCAAATACCATCGTAAAATTCGGATTGGGCTTCCTGTTTTTAGCGGGTGGTTTCTACGTATTTTACTATACCAAATTCTTTGCCGATGTAAACGGTATGACCGGATTAGACTTGTTTACCTTCGGTTGGTTTGTGATCACCTTTGGGGAATTATGCTTGTCGCCGATCGGAATGTCGGTGATGACCAAATTATCACCCGAAAAATTACAGGCGGTATTAATGGGGATGTGGTTTTTGGCCAGTGCCTATGGACAATATCTTGCCGGAATATTAGGTGCCAATATTGCCGAAGCTTCCGAGCACGCCACCAACCTTGAAAAATTAAATATCTATGCCGATGGCTACAAGCAATTGGCACTTTACGCCCTGATTGCAGGGATCATACTGATTGTTATTTCACCACTCGTTAAAAAACTAATGCAGGGCGTTAAATAACACAATAAATAAGCATACCATAATGGCAACAACTTCAGCAAACCCCGATTTTTTTAAAACCAAAGTATTAGGACACCCTTCAGGATTATTCGTATTGTTTTTTACCGAAATGTGGGAGCGTTTTTCGTTTTACGGAATGCGCGTATTATTGGTAAATTTCCTTACAATGGCCATAGTCGGAGTCGATATGCCAGGGTGGGGATGGAGTAGTGAAAACGCCGGAGCCTTATTCGGAACCTATGCCGGATTGCTATACTTAACCCCAATTTTGGGTGGAATGATAGCCGACCGTTATATTGGTTACCGTTGGGCGATTGTAGTCGGAGCCGCCATTATGACCCTCGGTCACGCCGCTATGGCTGTAGAAACCGAGTTTATGCTTTACCTCGGATTGGGATTACTGGTTATTGGAACCGGATTCTTTAAACCGAATATGACCTCGATTATTTCCCAGATGTACAAAGACCTGCCGGAAAAAAAGGACGGTGCCTATACCATTTTTTATATGGGAGTTAATGCCGGTGCTTTTTTCGGAATGATGCTTTGTGGGTATCTGGCGGAAAAAATCGGATGGAGTTGGGGCTTCGGATTGGCCGGGATCTTTATGTTATTAGGGACACTACAATTCTGGATGGCCAAACCGCTATTCGGAACCATTGGCGATGTACCGGATAAAGCCAAGAAAGATGCCGAAATCGATGCCACCGAAAAACGTAACCCGTTCACCGCAATCGATAAAATCCTGATCGTGATCACATCGCTAATTGGTGTGTTGTATATTTTTAACGATCCATTATCCAAAATCGGAAAAATCAATATTTTACCACAGGAGTTTTTAGTGTCAAAAGAAACATTGACCGGACCATTGGTTGTAATTATAATCGGACTGGTGTTGTTCCTGTTTTTGGCAATCAGTCGTATTTTACGTTACGAACGTGTGGTACGCGATCGTATGTTTGCGTTTATCGTGTTTGCTTTTTTTACAGTTTTCTTCTGGTTATCGTTTGAACAGGCGGCAACGTCACTGGTTATTTTTGCCCGTGATTTTACCGACCGTGCACTGGATGGAAATTCACTGGTGATTTTTAATATCGTAAACACCTTACTAACCGTAATTCCACTGGCGATTATCACATGGGTTTTGGTTTTATTGTTTAAACAAACACGATCTCAGATTTTACGTTCCAATATTACCCTGTTTATCTGTTTCGGATTGATGTGGGGCATCGTAATCTGGATGTTATACCGCGAATTCACAAGTACAGCATCCGAAGTGACGGTTTCCTGGTTTAGTATCCTAAACTCCTTTTTTATTATTGTTTTTGCCTCGTTATATACCCGTTGGTGGGATAGTAAATACAACCCAAGTGCGGCGGTTAAATACGGGTTGGGACTGATCATTATGGGACTGGGTTATGCCGTATTGGCCTATGGTGCGTCGGTGATCCCACAAGGTGCCGTAGCCGGAACCGTACGCGTAAGCATGATCTGGCTTATCCTGGCGTATTTATTCCACACTTTAGGCGAATTGTGTCTGGCACCGGTAGGACTATCCTATGTGAGTAAATTGGTACCACCGCGAATGATTGCTTTTATGTTTGGAATGTGGTATCTGGGTATCGCCATCGGAAACAAACTGGCGGCTAGTGTTGGAGGAATGATCGACGATGTGGTTCGGGATTATGATATGACAACCTTTTTCCTGATCTTTACGCTGGTGCCGATTGTAGCGGGTAGTTGTATCATGTTATTGAATCGGGTATTGAAAAAATTAATGCATGGTGTTAAATAAATGTTTTAGTACATGAAAAAATTAGTTTTTGTATGCATATTTGCACTGGTTTCGATGCTAACAAACGCACAGGAAACATCGTTGGAATGGCATACGGATGTTAAAAAGGCGGTACAGCTTTCGCAAAAAGAAAACAAACCCCTTTTTCTGTTTTTTACAGGAAGCGATTGGTGCGGCTGGTGCATCCGATTGCAAAAGGAAGTATTTTTTCAGCCGGAATTTGTTACTTGGGCTAAAGAAAATGTAATTTTGGTAGAATTGGATTTTCCACGGAGAAAAGCATTGGCACCCGAAGTACAACAAACCAACAACCAACTGATGCAGTTATTTGGCGTTAGAGGCTATCCGACGGTATGGTTTGTAAAAGCAACGGAAAAAGAAGGAAAAATTAATTTCGAAAAACTGGGAAGTACCGGATATGTCGCTGGCGGACCGGCAGCCTGGTTAACAGGAGCAAATCAAATAATCAAAAAATAAAATAAAAAGCAATGAAAAAAATACTAGTACTATTGTTCCTAACCGTTGGAGCAATTGCTGCCCAGGCGCAGGAAATCAAATGGATGACGTTTGATGAGGCAATCAAAGCCCAAAAGAAAAATCCAAAACCTATTTTTATGGATGTCTATACCGATTGGTGCGGACCGTGTAAATTATTAGACAAGAATACATTTAGCGACAAAACCGTTGCGGATTATATCTCGAAAAACTATTATGCCGTAAAATTTAATGCCGAAGGAAACTCGGAAGTAAACTACAAAGGCAAAAAATATACGAACCCGACTTTCGACGCGAACAGAAGGGGAAGAAACGGAATCCATGAATTTACCATGTTTTTACAGGTTCAAGGGTATCCGTCGATGTTTATCTTAGATAAAAAAGGAGATGTACAGTCACCATTGGTGGGTTACAGAACTCCTGAGGAATTGCTAAAAGATTTAAAAGGTTAATTGATACTAGCAATTGAAAAAAATCCCTTTTTACCGGTAGCGTAAAAAGGGATTTTTGTTTTCCGGCAACTCACTTCCCAACGAGCTGTTTCGCGTTTATAATTGGTACCATCGGCCAGAATCAATTTTGGTTGTACCAAACCAATCAGTCGATCGAGATTGATTTTTGGATGATTGATCAACACGACGATGTCCGGATTCTGGATAACATCGTATATCCCATCACGATCTACAATCAGGATTTTCTGATCGTTATAAAAAAGCATATTGCGCAAGGGGTGTTGTTGAATTTCAGGATAAAACAATCCACTCCGATAAGATTGCAGGTTGCGGTTTTTGGTGATACAACTGTCGTTCGAATACACCTTAATGTGATTGTTGGTTTTGATCGTGATCAGCGTGTGTTGTTGCTGATGAAAGACAACCAGTTCCTCCTTGTTTCTGATCATATATAGCGTAAACCAATAGGTGATTTGCAAAAGGATAAGTGTCGAAAGCAATCCCATTAATCGGATCGGAGTTCGTTTTCGGAACCATAAAAACAAAGCGATCATTACGATATAAAGAACAAACAGCAATTCGGTATTAAAGGAAAGATTACGAAGTGTTAGCGAACGGAAAGAAGCGATCCAGCTGATATATGCGTTCATGGTTTCGATCAGAAACGATAGCACTTTTCCTAAAAATAAGATAAGATTTCCCGGGATAAAATTCAGGATCGTTAGTAGGATGCCGAGTGTCAGAATAAGGGTTGTCATTGGTAATACGACCAGATTGGATGCTATAAATAATAACGGAATCTGATGGAAGTAGTAAAGGCATAACGGAAGCACGCCAACCTGAGCGGCAAACGAAACCCATACGATTCCTATAAGATAACGGAGAATGGGATTTTTCGGTAATCGGATTTTCTGAAAAATAGTTTGCAGGGAAATGATGGCAAAAACAGCCATATAACTCAGTTGAAAACCAATATCGAAAACAAAATTGGGTTTAATAGCGACTAATAATAACAGGGAAACCAAAATACCCTGAAAACTGTTTGCAGAGCGGTTTAAAAAAAGACCAAAGCTCAAAAAACTCAACATAGTTACCGAACGAACCACCGAGGCCGAAAACCCGGTTAGCAAGGCATAAAACCAAAGAAGCACTATTGGGATCAGGAGTTGTAGTGTTTTGCCATTTTTAATCCTTTTTAGCGGTTTTGTCAGGAAAAGGAGGATTCCGTATAAAAGTGCAATATGAAGTCCGGAAATGGCCAGAATATGCGCGGCACCGGCATCAGCATAGGCGGAGACAGTTTGAGAATCCATGTCCTGTCGTTGGCCCAATACCAACGCATTGATGATATGCTGTGTTTCCGGTTTAAAATGATGCTTTTCAAAACCTTCGAGTAAGCGATCGCGATACGCGGCGATCCGACGCGTAATGGTATTGGAATAGCCAATTACTATAAAATTGTCCCGATTCAGATACATCTGATGGAACACATTCCGTTTGGCCATATAATCGGCATAATTAAACTGAAAAGGATTTCTGTTTTTCGGTACAGCGGCTACTGCATCGTATAGGAGAATTTCGGAGCCAATTACAGGTTTGGGAAGGACAATTGTTTTGGGAGCATATAGTAAAAGGGTTCCGTTTGCTTTTTGGTGATTGATCTCCGACACCTTAAAAAGATACTTTTCAAAAGAAGCACTGGTTTTTAAACGTTCCGTGATAACGCCCCGGATGGGATAATGTCCATCATTGAGTAAATAATGACTATAATGTCCGTGTTTATTTGGGGCATAATGGAGCTGATGTGCAAAACTTCCGCTGAGAAAAGACAACAGATAAACACTAAGTCCGAAATAATTTTGTTGTATAAAATGACGGTTGGAATAGCCATAACAAACACAAAACAGGACAAATGAAATCGCAAGGGCTATAAAAAGGATTGTTGTGTCCGGTTTTGTATAAAAATCGACTACAATCCCGGATACAAAGCAACACGTAATTCCGAATATGGGATACCGCAATACCTTCATGGAAACAATAAGGTATTGAAAAATTGCGAAAAATAAAAACCGGGATTAGTTCACCATTCGGTTGGCCTGAACAAAAGAACGCTCGTAGTATGGCTCTTTTGTTGATGAAATGATCACACCGCTGGAAGTCGACGAATGGATGAATTTTATTTCGTCTTCGGCCACTTCTACAACCAGTCCGACATGATTAATGATACGTCTGCCATTGGTTTTAAAGAAAACCAGATCACCGCGTTTAATATCTTTAAATTCGAGTTTTTCGCCCACTTTGGCCATGTCGTTGGAACTTCGGGGTAATTGCATGTCAAACGAACTGAAAACGGCCGTAACCAATCCGGAGCAATCCATTCCTTCGCGCGTTGTTCCGCCACCGCGATAGCGAACACCAAGATAATCCATCGCACTGTTGGTTAACTGTTCGGCCAGATAACTTTCATTCTCGTTGCTCACAATGATATCGTTTTCCGGAACATCACTGTCTACAATTTTTCGTTTTTTCTTATCCGTTTTTTTAGATTCGGACGGTTTGGCGTTTTTATCGGAAACGGCTACAGTTTTGGATTTTGTTCTTTCGGAATAGGTATAAACTCCTTTTTTTTCGGCTTCTTTTTTAGAGGTGATAATGGTAGGAGCGGCAGTTTTACAGGAAACCACCAGAAATAATAAAACCAATACTTGTATAACCTTTCTCATATTCTCAAACGCTTTTCAACAAAATTAGGGAAATAATTTTTTCGGCTTATGTTAAATTATCCATAATTAAACGGGCGGTTTTGTCGCTTGCGCCTTCTCCGCCGAGCTTTTCTTCCAGCAAATCATAAGCAGCCAATACTTTAGAACGATGATTCGGCTCTAATATTTTATGCAGTTCCGCTTTAATTTTTTTAGGGTTGCAATCGTCCTGGATCAATTCGGTTACGACCTCCTGATCCATAATAAGATTGACGAGTGAAATATATTTTAAGGTGATAATGCGTTTGGCAATCTGATACGAAATCCAGTTCCCTTTATAAAGGACAACTTCCGGTACTTTAAAAAGCGCGGTTTCCAAGGTTGCGGTTCCGGATGTTACTAACGCCGCATGCGCCACGCTTAACAGATCGTAGGTTTTGTTCGAAATAAAATGCACTCTTTTGTTGGTCAGGAATTGTTTGTAAAATTCAAAATCCTGACTCGGCGCTCCGGCAATCACAAATTGATAGTCTGGAAAACTGTCGACCGCCGATAGCATTTCGGATAACATTTTGGAAATTTCCTGTTTCCGACTACCGGGTAATAACGCAATGATCGGTTTGTCGTCCAGATCATGCTCTTTTCTAAATTTTTCGGTATCGGTTTTTGGCCGGTTATGAATCGCATCGATTAGCGGATGGCCTACAAAGTCGACCGGATACTGGTGTTTTTTCTCGTAAAAATCCTTTTCAAACGGAAGGATCACATACATTTTATCAACATCGCGTTTAATGGCATGAATGCGGTTTTCTTTCCAGGCCCAGATTTGTGGTGAGATATAATAATGCGTTTTCATACCAAGCGCTTTTGCCCATTTGGCGATACGCATATTAAAACCAGGGTAATCGATAAAAATCAGCACATCCGGTTGAAACGCCAGAATATCGGCTTTGCAAAATTTGATATTAGTAAGGATCGTTTTCAGATTCATAACAACCTCTGCAAAACCCATAAAAGCCAGATCACGGTAATGTTTGACCAATGTTCCGCCGGCTTGTTGCATCAGATCGCCACCCCAAAAGCGGATTTCGGCTGTGGGATCGTATTTTAAAAGACTTTTTATCAGATTGGAACCGTGCAGATCGCCCGAAGCTTCCCCGGCAATAATATAGTATTTCATGTTGGTACGATTATAATAGAACGGTTAGAATGGCCAAAAAAAACGTTGCCAGTACAACACCGCGTGCCATTTCTTCTTTCTGAAATTTTAATAAAACAAAGAAACAAATCAGGTTGGCAATAGCGCCCAAGGTGATCACTTTTCCGGATAAATGCTGTTGACGGATAAAATGCAATCCGTCAATACTGCGGATATCGGTAAACAGCAATAGAAAAATTCCGGCGCCAATACAAGCGGCCACGATACCGATAAGAAATCCGATGATAAGATCTTTTTTAGCCATAGTTTTTTAAGGATTAAGATTCCAGGTGTTCAGTTGCTGGATGGCATGGTGCGCCGTTAAGTCAAATTGAACCGGAACTACGGAAATATAGCCGTTGGCCAACGCCCATTCGTCGGTATCTTCACCTTTATCCTGATTGATAAATTCGCCGGTCAACCAATAATAATCTTTTCCCTGCGGATTGGTTCTTTTGTCAAAACGCTCTTCCCACATGGCTTTGGCCTGACGACATACTTTGATTCCTTTGATTTCGTCTGCCGGTAATTTCGGTAAATTCACATTTAGGATAACACTGTCGGGTAATCCTTTTTCCAGTACTTCCAAGGTGATTTTTTTAACAAAATCCTTTACCGGTTCAAAATCGGCATTCCAGCTAAAATCCAATAACGAAAAACCAATGGCCGGAATTCCTTCGATACCGGCTTCTACCGCGGCACTCATCGTTCCCGAATAAATAATATTAATAGAAGAATTCGAACCGTGGTTGATTCCCGAAACACAAAGATCCGGTTTGCGCTTTAAAATTTCGTGTACGGCAATTTTGACACAGTCTACCGGAGTTCCGGAACAGCTGTATTCCATATCCAGATCGGCATCGATTTTGACTTTTTCAATATGGAGTGTATTGTTAATGGTGATCGCATGTCCCATAGCCGATTGCGGACTGTCGGGAGCCACTACAACCACATCACCGATTTCTTTCATAACCGCAATTAAGGCGCGTATTCCGGGTGCGACAATACTATCGTCGTTGGTTACCAGAATCAAAGGTTTTTTGTTCATTTCGGGCATTTTTTTAAGTTTCGCTAAAGTACGCAATTTCTAAATTTGTTCTGGTACAATTTTTGATTTTTGAAATTTTAAGAAAGGGCTGATGATTCGCTAATAAAAAGAAACCTTTAACAAAAAATTATCCGTATATTAAGAGAGTGGCGTCCTTTTTTATGTAATTTAGTTGAAAAATAGTAATGAATACTTTTTGGCAGTTTATGAAAAGAAATTATAAGATTGTATTGTTGATAACCGCTTTGTCAGCAATACTTTGGAGTTTTATGCCCACTAAAAAATCAGATCCGGAAAAAGACCGTCTTTTACTGGAATTGCTGACATTCGTGTTGGAAAAAGGGCATTATGATCCGGTGCAGATGGATGACGCGTTTTCAAAAAGTGTTTATAAAGAATATATCTCGGCTCTGGATCCTTCGAAACGATTCTTTGTCCAGTCGGATATCGACGAATTTTCAAAATACGAAACACAGATTGACGATATGATCCGCAATAAGGATCTGACCTTTTTTGACCTTACATATACCCGTTTGATGGAACGAATGGGAGAAGCTAAAGGCGTTTACAAAGACATTCTTGCACGTCCATTTAACTTTAATACAGAGGAACAAATCAGTCTGGATTATGACAAACAACCGTTTTCCAAAAACAAAACGGAATTAAAAAACCGTTGGGAAAAACAGCTGAAACTAAATGTATTGTCTTCTGTAACCGACAAGCTGAAATTACAGGAAAAAGAGAAAGAAGATAAAGGAACCAAAAAAGAAGGAACAACAGCCAAAAAAGAATCCGATTCCAAGCCAAAAACCATGGAAGAATTGGAGAAAAGTTCCCGTGAAACGACATTAAAATCGTTGGATGAGTATTTTGGATTTATTGAGGAATTGGATCGTGATGACTGGTTTTCAGTTTATCTGAATGCAATTGTAGAACGATTTGATCCGCATACTTTTTATTTTGCACCAGACGACAAAGAGAAATTCGACATCAGCATTAGCGGAAGTCTGGAAGGAATCGGAGCCCGTTTGCAAAAGAAAAATGACTATACCGAAATTACCGAGCTTATCCCGGGTGGACCAGCATGGAGAGGAAAACAACTGGAACAGGGTGATGTGATCATGAAAGTTGCTCAAGGGAATGCTGAACCGGTAGATGTGGTTGGAATGCGTTTGGACGACGTAGTGAAAAAAATCAAAGGTAAAAAAGGAACCGAGGTTCGTTTGACCGTTAAAAAAGTAGACGGAACGATTAAAGTGATTCCAATTGTCCGCGAGGTGGTTGAAATTGAGGAAACCTACGCCAAATCATCGATTGTGAAAAAAGGGGATATGACGTATGGTATCATCAATCTTCCGAAATTCTATATCGATTTTGAGAATAAAGATAAAAGAGACGCTTTTAAAGACGTAGCTCAGGAAATCGAACGCCTTAAAAAACAAAACGTTCAGGGAATTGTAATGGATCTTAGAGACAATGGCGGTGGATCGTTACAAACCGTTGTAGATATGGTCGGTTTATTTATTGATCAGGGACCAGTGGTTCAGGTGAAATCGGCTAACGGTAAAAAAGAAGTATTATACAACAAACAGTCAAAAGTACACTGGGACGGACCGTTGGTGGTAATGGTGAATAATTTCTCAGCTTCGGCATCCGAAATTTTTGCAGCAGCTATTCAGGATTACAAACGTGGAGTTGTGATTGGAAGTAAACATACCTATGGAAAAGGAACG
This sequence comes from Flavobacterium sp., assembly GCF_030146175.1. Taxonomy (GTDB): domain Bacteria; phylum Bacteroidota; class Bacteroidia; order Flavobacteriales; family Flavobacteriaceae; genus Flavobacterium. Next base: position 25,398 of record NZ_JASLCE010000119.1, read on the forward strand.
GTACAAAATGTTATCGACCTGAACCAGTTTATCCGAAGCAACCCTTACGGTGACTTGGGTGCGCTAAAAACAACCACGCAGAAATTCTACCGTGTTAACGGAGGTTCTACACAACGCGAGGGTGTATTGAGTGATATCGTAATGCCGGATCGTTATTCGTATATCGATATGGGTGAGCGTGATATTGACAATGCAATGCCATGGGATAAAATTGACCCGGCCAATTACCAACCGGTAAAAGGATTGGATTTTGCGCCAGCCATTGCAAAAAGTAAAGAGCGTATGGCGACAAACGAGCAATTCAAATTGATCGACGAAAACGCTAAATGGATTAGTTCCCGTAAGGATATGAATACATTGAGTCTTAACTTTAACAAGTTCCGCGCTGAAGAAACGGCAGTTGAAAACACCGCTAAAAAATTCAAAGCACTAGCCGATTATAAAAACAATTTATCATTCGGATCCTTACCTTACGAAAAAGAAATGTTTAAAAACGACACCGTACTGGCTCAAAAAAGAGAGCGTTGGCATGAAAGCCTAAGTAGCGATGTATATGTAGATGAAGCGTTGAATATCCTAAACGATATGAAAAGTAGTGGAAAAGATGTTAAAGGTTCCATCACATTAAAAGACAAAAAAAATAAAATAGTTGATAAAGTAAATTAATGAGTTTATCAAATCAATCGCTTACTGCTTTAGCGCTCCAGAAATTCCGTAGGAATTTTTGGGGCGTTTTCAGTTTTGTATTTATAGCCGTTCTGGTATTCATTTCCATTTTTGGCTATTTTTTAGCACCGGATACTACCCAATATGCGAACTGGGGCGATTTGGCAATTCGCTCGAAAGAACCCGGTTTTAAAGTGACGTTGTTACAGGTTCCGTTGGAAAACCAACCCGAAAGTCATTGGTATGATTATTTCACGGGCCATCCGGAAACGGTTATGCAAAAACCGATCAATAGTTATAAAATAGCAAACGACAGTTTGTATTTTGACGAGTATTCGGAAGATAAGAGTATTGTCATTTCCGATAAAATTCCATTATCGGCTTTTGGAAAAGCGGTTGATAATAAAACGATTGAAAAAGAATTTATCTCCCAAAAGAAATTCCTTTTAGGAACGGATAATCAGGGACGCGATTTGCTTAGCCGTCTGATCATCGGATCACGGGTTTCGATAGCCATCGGATTTGTAGCCGTTTTGATTTCATTGGTGGTTGGGATTTTCTTTGGTGCTTTGGCGGGTTATTACGGCGGAAAGATCGATGCGATGGTGATGTGGCTTATCAATGTAATCTGGTCGATTCCGACCTTACTCTTGGTCATTGCGATTACATTGGCCTTAGGAAAAGGATTCTGGCAGGTTTTTGTTGCCGTTGGACTTACAATGTGGGTCGAAGTTGCCCGTGTGGTCCGCGGTCAGGTTATGGGGATTAAAGAAATGCAATATGTAACCGCGGCACGCGCCTTAGGGTATACCAACAGTCGGATTATATTCCATCATATATTGCCAAACAGTATGGCACCGGTGATCGTAATTTCGGCGGCCAATTTTGCTTCGGCAATTCTGGTCGAAAGCGGATTAAGCTTTTTAGGATTGGGTGCCCAGTTACCCGTACCGAGTTGGGGCGCTATGATCAAAGATAACTACAATTATATCATCCTCGGAAAACCGTATCTGGCGATTATTCCGGGTGTAGCCATGTTACTACTTGTTTTAGCCTTTATGATGATTGGAAATGCATTGCGCGATGCACTCGATGTAAAGACGTAATTTAATGATCTCAAAATAAAGTCGTTTACCCTATTTAGCGTTCAATTTTGTCCGGATGCTGTTCCCTTTTTAGAAAGTTGAATTTACAAAATTTGTAAATTATTGCCTTTTTTTGTAACTTTAACTAGTACAGTGTCTTATGTGGGGAATTGTGGCGGTCAATACGAAAGTGTTTAAAGAAATAAGTATTGAACGGGTTACAGATCAGGATTACAAAAAGATAACAAAGGCACGATTTTTCTTTAACTGGAAAACGGAACGACAAAACTGTGTATATAAACTAAGAATTTTAGAAAGTGAAGTTATTTTAGGATTGATATCACTAACACATTATCCAGAAGAGAGTCGAATCGAAATCAATCTTTTAGCCGTTTCAAAAGAAAATAGAGGTAAAGAAAAACAATATGATGACATAGCAGGTAATCTTATTGGTTTTGCTTGTAGGGAAGCTGTAAATCATTATGCTGAAATAGCTTGTGTGTCACTAATTCCTAAAACGAAATTAAAAAAGCATTACATTACTAAATATGGAATGGAAGATGCCGGTAAACATATATGTTTAGAAGGATTGGCATTGTTTAGAATTATAGAAAAGTATATAGATGAAAGCGGAGAAATTAAATAAAAAATATTCACCGGAAGAACTTGCTGATTCATTTGTTTTTAGAAATAACCTAACGGTTAAACAAAAAGAAGAAGCTGCTGATGAGTTAAAACGGTTTAGGAAAAAGAATGCAAAGCCATTAACAGATAGTCAATTGCTATATTCACGCGTGCAGCAATTACGCTTTCAGATAGAAGATTATTTAAAGTCGGATATTTATGATGCTGATCTTTCTCTTCCCTTTTTTTTGAAGAAGTATATAAACCTCAGATATAAAATTAACAAAGATTTTGCTGAAGACATAAAGGTATCGGAATCAGAATTAAATTCGATTCTGAATATGGGGAAACCTCCAAGTAAGAAAATAATTATTCGTTTAGAACTACACTCTAATAATTTTATACCTGCATTATATTGGTATAAATTGTTGGAAAAAGAAAAGGAGTACGAAATACAAATAGATAAGAAGATCAGAAAAGAAGAAGCTAAGTATGTTCAGAATCGTTTGATTCTGGATTTCTAAATTAAAGAGGGCTGTTTCAATTTGAAACAGCCCTCTTTAATTTTATGAATTAGGCGTTTGGATTTAAATTTTTCAGGTTTAATTGGGCTTCCTGTAATTCAATTTTACGCTCTTTATTTTTGTTGGTTAGCTTTAACAGCTTTTTCTTCCATTTGATATCCTCTTCGGCAGTAAGCTTGTCTTTGTCTTTTAAGGTTTTATACTTTGAAGACTGCTTGTCCAAATCCTTCTGACTGTCGGCTAATCTGTCAGTGGCTTTATGAACGTTTTTCTGAGCCTTTTCGATATCTTTTTTGGCTTTTTCAGCTTTCTGTAATTCTTTGGCCAGTCGTTTTTGTTCTTTTTCGGCCGCTTTACGTTGCTTTTCGGCTTCTTTCAGTGCTAATTCGTGTTCTTTAAGCTTTGCTTTTTCCAGTCGCTCTTTTTCTTCTTTAATTTTTTTTAAATCTTCAAGGCTTTGCGAAAGGTGGGTTTCGGCATTGTTGCTAACGGTTTCTTTCGAAATTTCCTGTCCAAAACTAAACTGTGTTGAAATAACAGCTAGTGCAACCATCAATTTTACTCTCATAGATACTACTTTTATTAATTTTAAAAGGGTTATAACTATTTATTATCTTTACAAATGTAACAAAAATCAAGCCATGCCTGTAGTAATAGCGATGAAACGACCTGTATTTCTGATAAAACTCCTTTTGGTGTTTTTTTTCTTGTTTTCATGTGATAAAAAAGCAACAAAGGCAATAGAAGCGTCCTTGTCCGGAGTGCCTGAAAAGGAAATTGTAACCGATGTCGATAGCACATCCGCTACTTTTACGATGGCAAATTTTGACTATTTTCCCACTTCGACCACCGGAGTGGTGATCAACCATGATGCGTATTCCTTTTCCTATGCCGAACCCTATGAACAAGCGGAATGGGTAGCTTATACGCTAACAAAAGATGATTTGTCCAACCGGGATTTTAAACGCCCGTTGTTTACCGAAGATAAAGATGTGAAATCCGGATCGGCGAGCTGGCGGAACTACAAACAATCCGGTTATGATAAAGGACATTTGTGCCCGGCCGGTGATCGGAAAAAGAACTATAAAATGTTTGAAGAAACATTTCTGACGTCTAATATCGCTCCGCAATTGCATCATTTTAACGATGGTGTCTGGAACCGACTGGAGCAAAAAGTACGGTATTGGGCTACGAAATACGATGGATTATATGTGGTAACCGGAGGCGTTTTGTCCGAAAATTTAAAAACCATCGGGAAAGAAAATGTCGCTGTACCGAATTATTTCTATAAGGTGCTGATGACCAAAAAAGGGGATAAAATGATTGGATTCCTGGTTCCGCATGCTGTAAGCGACCGACCGTTATACGAATTTGTAGTCGATGTGGATACGATCGAAAAACTCACCGGTATCGATTTCTTTCCGCAATTACCGGATGCTATCGAAAATAAATTTGAAAAAAACAGCGATTATAAAGCGTGGAGTTTTAATTAGACTACCATTCGTTTACTTTGTTGGCATCCATTTTCAGGAATACAAACAATAAAATGGTAAACGCCCATAAACTCGATCCGCCATAGGAGAAAAAGGGTAGTGGTACTCCAATGGTTGGAAACATCTTGATCAGCATCGAAATATTTACAAAAAAGTGCGTAAACAGGAACGTTGCGACACAATAGCCATACACCCGGCTAAATTTTGTTTTCTGATGTTCGGCGAGGTAAATGATCCGCATAAAAAGGGTTACAAATAATATGATTACAACCGCAGCACCTACAAATCCCCATTCTTCACCAACAGTTGTAAAAATATAATCGGTATGCTGTTCCGGTACGAAACCACCTTTGGTTTGTGTTCCTTCGAGATAGCCTTTACCAAGCCAGCTTCCGGAACCAATGGCAATCATCGACTGGTTCAGGTTGTATCCTTCACGCTGCATGTTTACATCTTTTCCAAGAAGTACATTGATACGATCTTTCTGGTGGGCTTCCAATACGTTTTCGTAAACATAATCCACCGAGAATACAAATCCGGTTATCAATACAAAAATAATCCCGTAAACAAGCGGATTCCGATTGATACGACGGTTAAAAATATAATGGATGATCATTATGATAAGCGCCAGTATAACGATAAATACCGGTTTGATAATCAAGGCAAGTATAAAGAGTATAATTGCGATAAAACCGGTCCAAAGATACCAACTTGGCAATCCTTCGCGATACAATACGAATGTCAGTGAAATAAAGATCATGGCACTACCGGCATCGGGTTGCAGAAGGATTAAAACCACCGGGAAACCAAATACAGCCAGTGCAATTATCTGGTGTTTAAATAGTTTGATGTTGATCTGCGTGTCGCTCAGTAACTTCGCCAGAAGCAAAGCCGTGGCGGTTTTTACGAACTCAGACGGCTGGAAACCGAAACCACCAAACTGGTACCAGTTGGTTTGTCCTTTAATCGTCTTACCAAAGGCAAATAGTCCAAGAAGGAGGACAATACCAAATGCATAAAAGACAATAGCATACTTTTCGAATATTTTGGCATCCACAGAAAGTATGGTGAAAATCAACGGGATGGTGAGCATGATAAAAAGCATCTGCTTACCATAGGTCTGACTTAAATCAAAAATTGAGGTTTCCTCAAGCGGTAACGAAGCCGAGTAGATATTCATCCACCCCATGACCACCAATACAATATAAATAAGTATGGTGATCCAATCGATATTATTCGCTACGCTCTGATTTTTCATTATCGGTTATTGATTGTAAAAGGTACACCACTGGTTACCTTGTCGTATTCATGTTGTAAACTGCCTTCCAGCATTCTTTTTTCCAAATCGGTACGGGTAATGGTCTTTTTCAGATATTTCTCAATCATCAAACTGGAAATAGGTCCGGCCCAACGCGCACCCCAATAACCGTTTTCTACCAATACAGCGATTGCGATTTTCGGATCGTTTCGCGGTGCAAATGCTACGAAAACCGAGTGGTCGGTTAGCTGTACTCTTTTTCCGTTGATCTTGGTAAAGTTTTCGGCCGTACCGGTTTTACCGCAAATTTCAATTCCTTCTACACGAAGACTGGCTGCGGTTCCCATATTGTACACGTCGAATAAACCGTCGATAACCGGTCGGAAATATTGTTTGTCGATAGACGTAATGTGTTTGGTCGTAAACTTTTTGTCGATCTTATGTTTTTCAATTTTTCGAATAACGTGAGGCGTATAATAATAACCTTCATTGGCAATTGTGGCCATCATATTCGCCAACTGAATCGGTGTCATCGTTACCTCACCCTGTCCGATGGAATTGGAAATAATGGTCGTACTTTTCCAACCGCCATTCGGATACCAGCGGTCATAATAACGCGAAGTCGGGATGTGTCCTTTTCTTCCCGGCGGAAGATCGTAGCCCATAAAATTCCCCAATCCGAAACTTTTCATATGCGCACTCCAGGCGTCCACACCAAAACGCGGTTTGTTATATTTTTCGATCGTTCGTTTAAATACATTGGCAAAATAGGCATTACAGGATTTGTAAATACCGTTATGCAACTTGATATTTCCGCCCGGACAGTGACATTTCATAAAAGCACCTCTACCGTAGGAAAACCCGTGATGACAAACAAAGGTTGTGTTTTCGTCGATTACTTCTTCCTGAAGTCCGGCCAGACCGGTTAATATTTTAAAAGGTGATCCCGGCGGATATTCTGCCAGAAGTCCGCGGTCGTATAAAGGCTTTGCAATCGAATCGTTGTAAAGCATGGTATAATTCTTAGAACGCTCGCGACCTACCAAAATTGCAGGATCATAGGATGGTGCCGTCACCAAAGCCAGAATTTCACCGGTTTTGGGTTCGATCGCAACAATACCACCGCGTTTGTTTACCATTAAAGCCTCGCCATACTTTTGAAGTTCGGCATCGATGGTTAAAGTGATATCTTCACCCTGAACGGCAATCGTATCATAAATACCGTCTTTATATGGGCCAATTTCGCGGTTAAAACGATCCCTTTGTATGTATTTTACACCTTTGGTACCGCGTAAAACCTCTTCGTACATCTGTTCTACACCTTGCATACCAATCAAATCGCCGCTTTTGTAATACGGTTTCTTTTTGATGATATTATCGTTTACCTGTGTGATATAACCGAAGACGTTGGCACCTACTGTCACCTGATAGTCTCGTAATGATCGCTTTAAAACTTCAAATCCTGAAAATTTGCGGATCTTTTCCTGAAAGGCCGCATATTCCATTTTGTTTAACTGAGCAATAAATACCGATGGTAGCATCGGACTATAAACGCGCGCTTTTTCTATTTTTTTGATAAACTCCTCTTTGGAGATGTTCAGTAGATTGCAAAACTCAAGGGTGTCGATATTCTTAACATCCTTAGGCGTCACCATAATATCATACGACGGTTGGTTGGCTACCAATAGCTGGCCGTTACGGTCGTAGATATAACCGCGTTCCGGGTATTCATATTTGATTTTGATAGCATTATTATCCGATTTTTGGATATAAGAATCGTCTAAAATCTGTAGATAGAAAAGCCGTGCCATTATCAGCAATGCTGCAATAACAATCAAACCGGGTAATAAAAGTTTTCTCATCGTTTGCTAGGCTTAATTAAATAAATAATTATGATGCAAAGCAGTAAGGTAAATATAGTGCTTAGTAAAGTTCGTAATAAAATATCCCAAATAAAATTAAAACGGAATATTTCTAATAAATATAAGACTAAATGATGGGTGACTACGGCAATAAGAATAAATGAAAAACGTTCGGGCGTAAGTTTGTCGGTAATTTTAACCGTCTGATATTCGTAACTGACTCCGAATGAAAATTTAAAAAAGGTAGGTCTAAAATAAGCCAGGGTTACACAGGCAGCCGCATGTACACCTCCGGAATTGGAAAACATATCCATAACAAGTCCGAGGAAAAAACTGGCCACAAGCAAACCGGCTTTACTACCGTTTACCGGGTACAAAATAATAAAAAGAATGTACGGATACGGATTGATAAAACCCAGAAAGTCGATGTTGTTAAAGACAACAACCTGTATGGCAAGCAGCACTACAAACCGTAAGCTATTTGTAATAAACGTACTATTCATTTTTTGTTTCTTCTTGTAATTTCTGGATTTCTTTTCGCTTTACATTTTCAATTACATACACGTGACCTAAGTTGGTCATGTCGTTAAATAATCGAATATTCAGGGTGTAATAATTGGTCGCTTTGTCGATATATACTTTGTCGATAACTCCGATAGGGATGTTTTCCGGGAAAATATCCGAAATACCTCCGGTTACAATGGTATCGCCTTTGCGAACCGAAGCCAGACGCGGTACATCGATCAATTGCGCAAATCCTACGTTTTTACCATTCCACGTTAGGGAACCAAAATGATTGGATTTTTTGATTTTAGCATTAATCTTAGACTTGATATTCAAGACACTTTGTACAGTCGAATAACTGTTGGAAGTCTTTTCGATCATACCCACGACTCCCAAACTATTTACAACACCCATATCGGCATGAATACCATCTTTTTCACCGCCTAAAAGCGTCAGGTAATTTTCTTTACTGTTAAAAGTATTGTTGATCACCTTAGCATTATACACTTTTACATTTTCGATTCCGGACGGTTTTGGCAAAGCGCTTCCGGCCGCTAAAGAATCGGTATTGTTAAAAAGCAGTTTTTTCAACTGGGCATTTTCATTGGCCAGCTGGTTGTTTTGTTCGCGAAGGTTCAGGTATTCTTTAACGTTATTGATCTTTTCGTATACAAATCCGGTAAAGACATTCGCCGAACTAATATAGCGACTTCTGTGATAGGAATGGGATTGTATGGTCAATGATAAAGAAATGCCCAAAAGCAGCAAAAACAGTAACCGGTTACTGTTTTTTAATATAAAGTTAAAGATTTGCTGCATGAATTAGTTCTTTATTTGATAAGAATCCCTTTGAATTTCTGAATATTTTTTAATGCCATTCCTGTTCCTCTTACAACGGCTCGTAACGGGTCTTCGGCGATATAAACCGGTAAATCCGTTTTTTGAGAGATACGCTTGTCAAGTCCTCGTAACATCGATCCTCCACCGGCCAGATAAATACCGGTATTGTAAATATCGGCGGCTAGTTCGGGCGGTGTTTGGGATAAGGTTTCCATAACCGCATCTTCAATACGCTGAATGGATTTATCCAAAGCTTTTGCGATCTCACGATACGAAACGTCTACCTGTTTTGGCTTTCCGGTTAACAAGTCACGTCCCTGAACCGACATTTCATCCGGCGGCGTATCCAGGTCTTCCGTAGCGGCACCGATAGCAATTTTAATTTTTTCAGCGGTACTTTCTCCAACAAAAAGGTTGTGTTGTGTTCGCATATAATATACGATATCGTTGGTAAACACGTCACCGGCAATTTTAACCGATTTGTCACAAACGATCCCGCCTAATGCGATCACGGCGATTTCGGTAGTACCACCTCCGATATCGACAATCATATTTCCTTTCGGTTGCATAATATCCACACCGATACCGATAGCCGCAGCCATCGGTTCGTGGATTAGGTATACTTCTTTTCCATTAACCCGCTCACAGGATTCTTTTACCGCACGCATTTCCACTTCCGTAATTCCGGAAGGGATACAAACCACCATTCGCAAAGCCGGTGTAAACATTTTTTTCTTTAGCGCCGGAATGCTTTTAATGAACAAACTGATCATTTTTTCCGATGCGTCAAAATCAGCAATTACACCATCCTTTAGAGGACGTATGGTTTTGATGTTTTCATGAGTCTTACCCTGCATCTGGTTTGCTTCTTTACCAACAGCAATAATTTTCCCAGAAACACGATCACGAGCAACTATAGATGGACTATCAACGACAACTTTGTCATTGTGGATAATAAGGGTATTTGCGGTACCTAGGTCAATCGCAATATCCTCAGTCATGAAATCAAAAAATCCCATACAAAAAAGGGTTTAATACATTTATAAATAATTAGCCTACAAAAATAATAAAATTAATGTTTAAAATGACGAACTCCGGTAAATACCATCGCAACTTTATTTTCGTTGCAATAGTTGATACTCAGTTCGTCTTTTATAGAGCCACCCGGTTGAATAACAGCGGTGATGCCGGCATTTTTTGCCAACTCAACACAATCCGGAAAAGGGAAGAAAGCATCGCTTGCCATTACTGCTCCGTTTAAATCAAAATGGAATGAATTTGCTTTTTCAACAGCCTGGCGTAATGCGTCTACCCGCGACGTTTGTCCGGTTCCGGAAGCGCACAACTGTTTGTTTTTAGCAAAAACGATAGTGTTCGATTTGGTGTGTTTACAGATTTTGGAGGCAAAAAGCAGATCTTCGATTTCCTTTGTTGTAGGTGCTGTTATGGTAACGGTTTTTAAGAGCTCTTTATTGTCTGTAATATTGTCTTTATCCTGAATTAACATTCCATTAAGACAGGTGCGTACCTGTTTTGTAGGTAATTCCACATCATTTTGGATCAGGATGATTCTGTTTTTCTTTTCTTCTAAAATAGCAATCGCTTTTTCGTCATACGCCGGAGCAATTACCACTTCGCAAAACAACTTGTTGATTTCTTCCGCAGCGGCTTCATCAATTTTTCCGTTGGCGATCAAAACACCACCGAAGGCCGAAGTCGGATCACCGGCTAATGCATCCAGATAGGCTTCTTTCATCGTTTTGCGCGTCGCTAGTCCACAAGCATTGTTGTGTTTTAAAATCGCGAATGTCGGATCGTCATTTTTAAACTCATTCATCAGGTTTACGGCCGCGTCAACGTCTAGTAAGTTGTTGTACGAAAGCTCTTTTCCGTGTACTTTGGTAAACATTGCGTCGAAATCACCAAAGAAATACCCTTTCTGGTGTGGGTTTTCGCCATAACGCAATACCTGACCGTTGTCTACACTGGCTTTATAAACCGTTTCATCGGTGTTGAAATAATTAAAAATGGCACCGTCATAGTGTGACGAAACATGGAACGCTTTGGTAGCCAAAAGGCGTCTTTCTTCCAATGTAGTCGCTCCGTTTCCGTTAGTGATCATCTCAAGGAATAAGGCATATTCGTTTACTGAGGCAACGATAACGGTATCTTTAAAGTTTTTCGCAGCTGCACGGATCAGGGAAATACCACCGATGTCGATTTTTTCGATAATATCGGCTTCGCTGGCTCCGGAAGCAACGGTTTTTTCAAACGGATATAAGTCAACAATAACCAAATCAATTTGTGGAATTTCGTATTCCTGCATCTGTTGTACATCGCCTTCATGATCCTGACGGTTTAAGATCCCACCGAAAATTTTCGGATGTAACGTTTTAACGCGTCCGCCTAAAATCGAAGGATAGGACGTTACATCTTCCACAGGAACTACCGGAATACCCAGATTTTTGATGAAATCTTCGGTTCCGCCGGTTGAATAAATCGTCACATTGTGGGCGTGTAATTTTCTAACGATAGGTTCCAGGCCGTCTTTGTCGAATACCGAAATTAAAGCCGATTGAATGGTTTTTGTTGTGTTCATTGTGTTGTTGTGTTTTTTAAAGGTGCAAAAGTAATTATTGTTAGACTAACATTCAAAAGAAAGGGCATTAGATTTTAGTCTTTTTTGATTTTTTTTCACGGTTTTTGATCTGATTCACAGCTTTATTGGATACAAAACTTTAAGCGATAGAAGAGAATCGGATACGGACCGGGTTTGGTTATGGTGGAACTATTGGGTATTTGTGTAAATTTTCTGTAACATTTGCGGTTTTTTACCTACTAATTGGCTAGGATATTGCTCAAAAAATACAGAATTTTACAAAAGTTAAACCCGTCACTATGTTGTTATACCTGAGACTGCTAAAAGAAAGTTTGAGTTTTGCACTCAATGCTTTGCGGAATAATAAATTGCGAACCCTGTTGTCGCTGTTAGGTGTTACAATTGGTATCTTTTCGATTATCGCTGTACTGGCGGCTGTCGATTCGATGGATCGTAAAATCAAAAGTGACCTTAGCGGATTGGATAAAAATACGATCTACCTGATGCGTTTTTCATTCGGACCATCGGATATACCACAATGGAAACGCGAGCAATTCCCGGATGTTACCTACGAAGAATTCGACTATTTGAAAAGGTCGTTAAACGATCTGGATAAGATTTCGTTTAATTTGTTTACCCGTAAAGAAAATATCAAATACGAATCGAGTACCGTAAGCAGTATTAATGTGACCCCGTGTACCAATGAGTTTATCGATATTGAAAAGCTAAAATTTGCGCAGGGACGTTTTTTTAACGAAGCAGAATCCAATTCGGGTTCGCCGGTAATCATTATTGGAAGTGAAGTGGCTACAGGATTGTTTGGTACTATGGATCCGATGGGTAAAAAAATACGTTTATACGGACAACGGTTTACGGTGATCGGCGTTTTAGACAAAGAAGGATCGAGTACTTTCGGACCGAGTAGAGACGTTTCGGTTTTCCTACCGGTAAATTTCCTAAGACGATTATACGGTGATAATAGCGATATGCTAACACCGGCGATTCTGATAAAACCGGTAAAAGGTGTGGATATTGAAGCTTTTAAAGGCGAATTGATCCAAAAGCTACGTACTTTCAGAGGACTAAAAACCGGAGATATCAATAACTTTTTTATCAATGTATTATCCGGATTCACGGATCTGATCGATAATATCGTCGGACAAATGAATGTGGTAGGCTGGATTATCAGTGGTTTTTCCCTGTTGGTAGGCGGTTTCGGAATTGCCAACATTATGTTTGTGTCGGTAAAAGAACGAACCAACCTGATCGGGATTCAGAAAGCTTTAGGAGCGAAAAATCGATTTATATTGTTCCAGTTCCTGTTTGAAGCCGTTATTCTATCGGTAATCGGAGGATTGGTCGGAATGCTTTTGGTCTGGATTATTGCTCTGGTATTGTCGAAAGTATTGGATTTTGAATTTGTACTTGGCTTCTGGAATATCATTATCGGAACCTCACTTGCCGCATTTATCGGATTGATTTCCGGAATTATCCCGGCGATTTCAGCCTCCAAACTGGACCCGGTAGAAGCGATCCGAAGCGGAATGTAATAATAAAAAAAACACCTGACAGGTTTTTAAAACCTGTCAGGTGTGAATACTATAGTATTTTAATACTATTATGCTGAAGCAGTAGCTGCGTTTTTATCTATTTTATTTACCAATCCAACTAAAACTTTACCCGGACCTACTTCTGTAAACAAAGTGGCACCGTCGGCGATCATTTGTTGTACGGATTGCGTCCATTTTACCGGAGCGGTTAATTGTGTGATCAAATTCTTTTTGATTTCAGCAGGATCCGAAACGGCTTTTGCCGGTACGTTTTGGTACACCGGACAAATTGGAGTGTTAAATGTTGTTGCTTCGATAGCTGCAGCCAGTTCTTCGCGAGCCGGTTCCATCATAGGTGAGTGGAAAGCACCACCAACCGGAAGAATCAAGGCACGTTTTGCTCCGGCTTCTTTCATCGCTTCGCAGGCTTTTTCCACAGCGGTTAATTCACCGGAAATTACCAACTGACCCGGGCAATTGTAATTGGCAGCTACAACCACTCCGTCGATTGAAGCACATACATCTTCCACTACTTTATCCTCAAGACCTAAAACGGCCGCCATAGTAGATGGAGTGATTTCGCAGGCTTTTTGCATCGCCATGGCTCTTTGGGAAACCAATTTCAAAGCATCTTCGAACGATAAGGTTCCGTTGGCAACCAAAGCCGAAAATTCACCTAACGAGTGACCGGCAACCATTTCCGGTTTAAAGTCGTCACCAAGGGTTTTGGCTAAAATCACCGAATGTAAAAAAACAGCCGGTTGCGTTACTTTGGTTTCTTTTAATTGTTCGGCAGTACCTTCAAACATAATGTCGGTAATGCGAAAACCTAATATCTCGTTTGCTTTTTCGAATAGCTCTTTAGCCAGTGCCGAATTTTCGTATAAGTCTTTACCCATTCCGGTAAACTGGGCACCCTGACCTGGAAATACATATGCTTTCATATTCTTCTCTGTTGGTTTTGTTTGTTATTGACGGACAAAAATAGTGTTTTTTAGCATATTGGCGAGCAGATTGTTGCCGAGGTTGAAATAAGAAACCGTTGCAGTTTCCCTAAAAAGGTAGACTGCAACGGTTCTACTTAAAACCAGATTATGAAATAATTATTGCTGTACAAGTTGTAATTCGATGTTTAAACGAACGTCGTCGCTCACTAATACACCACCGGTTTCCAAAGCGGAATTCCAGTTTAAGCCCCAATCTTTACGGCTGATTTTTCCGGAAATGTTTAATCCAGCTTTGGTATTTCCCCATGGATCTTTCATCAATCCGCTGAATTCAACCGGTAGTTTTACAAATTTAGTAACACCACGTAAGCTAAGATCACCGGATAACTCATAAGTGTCGTCGTCTACTTTGGTAAAAGATGACGCTTTAAAAGTCAGTTTTGGATGGTTTTCCGCATCGAAAAAGTCTGCGCTTTTTAAGTGATTGTCACGATCGGCATTTCTAGTGTCTACTGAATTCACATCGGCTGAAAAACTAATCGAAGCATTTTCGAAAGTATCACCATCGGTTGTGATTGAAGCGTCGTAATTTTCGAATTTACCGGAAACATTAGTAAACATCATGTGTTTTACTTTAAATCCTATTTCTGAGTGTGTCGGGTCAATTGCCCATTTTGTAGTTGCCATAATAATATGTTTTAAAAGTTATAGTATTGTTTTTAAATTTTTTATTTATTCAATTTCCATCGGAACTTCCATTAATAGGAACTCCGCATCAGTAGTAGCCGTAATGGTTACTTTGTCGGTATTCCAGATTCCCAATCCGTCTCGGGTGTCTAGAGCCTGATCATTTACAGAAACCGCTCCTTTTAGTACGAAAACATAAAGTCCGTTTCCTTCTTTTTTAAAAGAGTACTCTTTTGCGATGCCGGCGTCGAATTTTCCCATATGAAACCAGGCATCCTGATTGATCCAAACGCCTTCGTCATCCGGATTTGGAGAAAGTACCTGTTGCAATACATTATGTCTTTCGTCTTCGTTTAATGTGATCTGATCATAACGTGGCGCCACATTTCGTTTGCTTGGGAAAACCCATATCTGAAGGAATTTAACCTCTTTATCGGCGTTTTTGTTGTATTCGCTATGGCGTACACCGGTTCCGGCACTCATCACCTGGATATCACCTTTTTTGATAACGGTTTTGTTACCCATACTGTCCTGGTGTTCCAAATCGCCTTCCAATGGAATACTAATGATCTCCATATTGTCGTGCGGATGTGTTCCAAATCCCATTCCGGCGGCTACGGTATCGTCGTTTAAAACGCGTAAGGCTCCGAAATGAACCCTTTCCGGGTTAAAATAATTAGCGAAACTAAAAGTGTGGAAACTTTGTAACCAGCCATGATTGGCGTTTCCTCTGGTGTTGGCTTTATGCAATACGATATTTTCCATAATCTTAGAGTTTGTGTTTTGAATATGATTAAATCCTACGGGTTCTTTTGGGTCGGAAATGGCTTCTTTGGCTAATGCCGTTCCGGTGATGACAGCTCCGGTTCCCAACAAACTTTTTTTGATAAAATCTTTTCGGTTCATAACGGTTATTTTGATAGTTCAAAGATACAACCGATTGATAACGAATACACTTAACCTAGATTAAGAAATAAAAAAATCCCCGTCACAGGTCGTTGAACGGGGATAAGAAGTTTATTTTTTGAGTAAACGGGCTTTCATCTTACTGAAAAACTCCGGAGTTACTCCTATATAAGAAGCGATTTGTTTTTGTGGCAGGCAATGGATCAGATCCGGATGCTTTTTGGTAAACTTGTCATAACGCGCTTCGGCCGTAAAACTAAGGTTGTCAATTAACCGTTGCTGATTGGCGACAAGTGAATTCTCGATCAGGATTCTAAAAAAGCGTTCCATTTTAGGAACTTCGTCATAAAGTCGCTCCTGATTTTCTTTGGACAACATAATAACTTCCGAATCTTCATTGGTTTCAATATACAATTGTCCGGGACGTTGCGACAGATAACTGTACATGTCGGCGATCCACCAACCGGGTGAGGCAAAACTCACCACATGTTCCACACCGTTTTCATCGATCGTATAACTGCGTAAAATACCTTTGATCACAAAATAGGAGTGAAGGCATATTTCGCCCTCCTTTAATAAAATGCTTTTGGCTTTATAGGATTGAAATTCCGTAGCGGACACCACGCGTTCCTGTTCTTCGGGCGTTAGTGTTACATATCGGGCAATTGTATCAAGGAGTAGGTTCATTTTTTAAGCGTTTACGTGTACGAAGGTCGCGGTTTCTTTGGCTCTTTCGGTAATCGATTCAATAGGAGTTTCCAGTGTATCGCTGGTTAAAACAACCCCCATTCGACGATACGGTCTTGAAGTCGGTTTACCAAATATTCTGAAATCTGTTTTCGGTAAAGCGGCTACTTTTTCAATTCCGGTATAGGTTGGCTGTTCGGAATTTTCCGAAGCCAATATCACGGCACTGGCACCATTTTTTTCTAAGGTGATGGCTGCAATCGGCAGACTCAAAATGGCGCGCAGGTGTAATTCAAACTCGTTAAAATTTTGCGTCCCGGCTAAAGTTACCATTCCGGTGTCGTGCGGACGCGGTGATAATTCGGAAAAATAAACCCCTTCGTCTGTCAGGAAAAATTCCACTCCAAATAATCCGGCACCACCTAAGGCTTCGGTTACTTTTCGGGCCATATCCTGTGCTTCTGCAATATCGTTGTCCGATACGCGAGCCGGTTGCCAGCTTTCCTGATAATCCCCGCGTTCTTGTCGGTGACCGATTGGCGCACAGAAAAGCGTCGGGTTGTTATTTTGTGTTACGGTTAATAAGGTGATTTCGGAATGAAAATTTACAAAAGCTTCTACGATTACTTCCACCACATCGCCGCGGGAACCGTCTACGGCATATTGCCAGGCTTTAGCGATATCGCCTTCCGATTTAATCGTCGACTGTCCTTTTCCGGACGACGACATTAAGGGTTTCACCACGCAGGGCATTCCAACTTCCGAAACGGCTTTTTCCAGTTCCGCAGCCGAAGTCGCATAACGGTAATTAGCGGTGCGCAGTCCTAAATCTTTAGCGGCCAAATCGCGGATAGCTTTTCGGTTCATCGTAAAGTTGGCTGCTTTGGCCGATGGAACTACGGTGATGCCTTGTTTTTCGTAATCGTAAAAACGTTCGGTACGAATGGCTTCAATTTCCGGTACGATAAAATCGGGTTGGTGTTTGGCTATTACAGCATCCAGAGCGGCACCGTCGAGCATGTTGATCACTTCATAACCATGTGCGACCTGCATGGCCGGAGCATTGGCATAGCTATCGACAGCGATTACGGTTTGTCCGATACGTTGTGCAGCAATTACAAATTCTTTTCCGAGTTCGCCGGAACCTAATAGTAGTATTTTTTTAGTCATTGTAGTGTGTTGTATTTTAGTAGTTTGTTGTTGTAAATTGTCGGCGTGACCGTTAAAAAAAAGTCCCGACAGAGTCGGGACGTAAATTTATGCTAAAACTTCCGAAGTTGCTACCGCTTCTTTAATGCGGTGCAAAGCTTCTTTTAGTAGATCGTCGCTGGTTGCGTATGAAAAACGGATACAGTTCGGGTTTCCGAAAGCATCACCTGTTACTGTGGCTACATTGGCTTCGGCCAAAAGGTACATAGCGAAATCATCCGCATTGTTGATCAATGTACCGCGTAATGTTTTTCCGAAGAAAGCCGAAACATCCGGGAAAACGTAGAAAGCACCTTCCGGTACGTTAATTTTCATTCCTGGAATTTGTTTGATCAAACCAACAACAAGATCACGTCGTTGTTGGAATGCCTGAACCATGTGTTTTAATACAGTCGGATCGGCTTCAACAGCGGCAATCGTAGCGCGTTGCGCGATGGTATTCGCACCACTGGTTACCTGACCCTGCATTTTGGTACAGGCTTTGGCGATAAATTCCGGCGCACCGATATAACCGATTCTCCATCCGGTCATGGCAAAAGCTTTGGCAACACCGTTTACGGTAATGGTTCTGTCTAACATGCCCGGAATAGATGCGATACTGCAATACGATCCAGTAAAGTTAATATGCTCGTAAATCTCATCCGATACGACATAAACCGAAGGATATTTTTCCAATACAGCTACCAGTGCTGTTAATTCTTCTTTGCTATATACCGAACCACTTGGATTACAAGGAGAGCTGAACCACATCATTTTGGTTGCCGGTGTAATGGTTGCTTCCAGTTGTTCCGGAGTGATTTTAAAGTCACTTTCAATACTTGTCGGAACTTCTACCGGAACACCGCCGGCCATTTTGATGATTTCGTAATAACTTACCCAGTATGGTGCTGGTAAAATCACTTCGTCACCAGGGTTGATCATCACTTGTGCGATATTATATAACGATTGTTTTGCACCGGTAGATACTACAATTTGAGACGGTTTGTAGTCTAATCCGTTATCTCGTTTGAATTTTTTACAAATAGCTTCCTTAAGTTCCAGGTAACCTTCTACCGGAGGATACGAACTGTAATTATCGTGAATGGCCTGAATAGCGGCTTCTTTGATAAAGTCGGGCGTGTTAAAATCGGGTTCGCCAAGACTTAAGCTGATGATGTCTATTCCGGCGGCTTTTAATTCTCGGGCTTTGGCAGCCATGGCCAGGGTTTGCGATGTCGATAAATTATTAATTCTATCAGAAAGCGGATTCATAAAAATGATTTTGTTTTGAAGTTTATGGTTTATATGTAGTTTTTAAGCGATAGCCGGTTTTTGCCCCATTTCTTTTAAGTGTTTGAAATGCGAATAAACCGCAGAACGCATCGTTTGAAATTCGTAATACGGAAGGTTGCATTCCATAGCCGTTTGTTTTACGATTTCCCCGATTTTGCTATAGTGAATATGACTGATGTTCGGGAAAATATGATGCTCGATCTGGTGATTTAATCCACCGGTATACCAGTTGACAATCTTGTTTTTCGGTGCAAAATTGGCAGTTGTATATAATTGATGTACGGCCCAGGTGTTTTCCAATTCTCCGTTTTCGTCCGGTTGTGGGTGGTGAATGTCTTCTACAACATGTGCCAACTGGAACACTACGCTCAGGATTAATCCGGCGGTATAGTGCATGATAAAGAATCCTAATAATACTTCCCACCAAACGATTCCTAAAAGCATCGGAAGGATTAACCATAAGGCAAAATAAATGATTTTGGTAATAACCAATGTTGTCCATAATTTAAACGGACTAGGGAATTCACCATACGATAATTTTCGTTTGATATAACGTCGCATCTGACGGAAATCGGTGGTAATCGCCCAGTTAAATGTCAGTAAACCATATAGGAAAATGGAATAATATTGTTGAAAACGGTGTACCGGTGACCATTTGGCGTGTTCGGTAAAACGGATAATTCGACCTGCATCAAGATCTTCATCATGACCGTGGATATTGGTGTAGGTATGGTGCAATACATTGTGTTGTACTTGCCAGTTGTATACATTTCCGGCCAGGATATACATACTACCGCCCATAATCTTATTTAACCAGGGTTTTGAAGAGTAAGCGCCGTGGTTTCCGTCGTGCATAACGTTCATTCCAACACCAGCCATTCCAACGCCAATCAGAATAGTCATTAGTAAATGAATCCAAAGCGGCATACTAATGGTTAGGATTAAAAAATACGGAACCAGAAAGATACTAAACATGATAATGGTCTTCATGTGTAGTTTCCAGTTTCCGGTTTTCTTAATATTATTTTCCTTAAAATAATCGTTAACTCGTTTATTTAGTGTCCTGAAAAATTTTAAACTATCGGTTTTTGAAAAAAGTGGAGTCTGTTTTATCATAAGTTTATTAAAATGCAAAATTTTCGTTCAAAGGTAATTATTAATAGAAATGTAATAGGTTAAAAATGGAAAAAAATGATGGACAAAATGCTTACTTTTGTGGAAAATTTTGAATAATGCAGGATATTGTAAAGTATTTCCCTAATCTAACAGAAGATCAGGTTTCTAAGTTTCGTGAATTGGAAGTTTTGTATAAAGATTGGAACGCTAAAATTAATGTGATTTCGAGAAAAGATATAGACGAATTATACGAAAAACACGTATTGCATTCGCTGGGAATTGCGAAGATACAGGAGTTTAAACCGGGGTCGAAAATTATGGATGTGGGTACCGGAGGTGGTTTCCCCGGAATTCCGTTGGCGATACTCTATCCTGAAGTAGATTTCTATCTGATTGATGTGATTGCCAAGAAAATCCGTGTGGTAAATGAAGTGGCAACTGCTTTGGGATTGCAAAATGTGAAAGCCGAACAAATGCGGGCAGAAAACGTAAAAGAGGAATTCGATTTTATCGTAAGTCGTGCGGTGACCAATATGCCGGATTTTGTACAATGGGTAAAAGATAAGGTGAAGAAAAAACAAAATCACGAACTGAAAAACGGGATCCTTTATTTAAAAGGAGGCGATCTAACCGAAGAGTTACAGGATTTCCCAAAAGCAACGCAATATGATCTTGCTGATTATTTTAAAACAGAATTTTTTGAAACCAAAAAAGTGGTACACTTACCGCTAAAATATAAGGTGTAAAACCGGTTGGAATTATAGAATAAAAAAAGCGTGTTAAAAACACGCTTTTTTTGTTTTGGGACACCTGACAGGTTTTTAAAACCTGTCAGGTGTAAAATGATGTTATATTATCCTAAGAATGGATATCTGTAATTTGTTGGCGGAACGAAAGTTTCCTTAATGGTTCTAGGCGATACCCAACGCATTAAGTTTAACACCGAACCGGCTTTGTCGTTAGTTCCGGATGCTCTTGCACCACCGAAAGGTTGTTGTCCTACAACAGCTCCGGTTGGTTTGTCGTTGATATAGAAGTTTCCGGCTGCATTTTCAAGGGCTTTAGTAGCCTGCTCGATAGCATAACGATCCTGACTGAAGATTGCTCCTGTTAAAGCATATTCAGAAGTACTGTCTACTAAAGCAAGCGTTTCTTCCCATTTCGCATCTTCGTATACATAAATAGTCAACACAGGTCCGAATAATTCGGTTTCCATAGTGGTGTATTTTGGATTTGTAGTCACGATTACCGTTGGCTCAATAAAATATCCAACCGATTTGTCGTAGTTACCACCGGCAATAATTTCAGCATCACTGTCTTTTTTCGCCTGATCGATAAATCCTGCTAATTTGTCGAAAGAACTTTCGGAAATTACAGCAGATACGAAGTTAGACGGATCTTCCGGTGATCCCATTTTCATGGAAGCGATATCGGCAACTAATAGTTCTTTAACTTCAGACCAGGTCGATTTTGGTAGATACGCTCTGGAAGCCGCCGAACATTTTTGTCCCTGATATTCGAAAGCACCTCTTGATAAAGCGGTAGCCACCTGAGCTGGAATAGCTGATGGATGTGCTACTACGAAATCTTTACCTCCGGTTTCTCCTACGATTCTAGGGTATGTTTTGTATTTGCTGATGTTTTGTCCGATTTTAGCCCACATATCGTTGAAAACGCCTGTAGATCCTGTAAAGTGGATACCTGCAAAATCAGGACTTGCTAATAACGTATCGGAAATCATCGCGGAGTTACCATATACTACGTTGATAACACCTGCCGGTAAACCTGCTTCTTTGAAAACCTCAACAATTACATTCGCTGAGTAGATTTGCGTAGCACTTGGTTTCCATACCACTACGTTCCCCATTAAAGCTGGAGAAGCCGGTAAGTTTCCAGCAATAGCAGTAAAGTTAAAAGGAGTGATCGCGTATACGAAACCTTCTAACGGACGGTGCTCCACACGGTTCCAGATACCTTCGGAAGAAATCGGTTGTTCCGCATATACCTGCGTCATAAACTGAACGTTAAAACGTAAGAAGTCAATTAACTCACAAGCGGAGTCAATTTCTGCCTGGTGAACGGTTTTTGCCTGTGCAATCATCGTAGCCGCATTGATTTTAGCGCGGTAAGGACCTGCTAATAAATCGGCTGCTTTTAAGAAAATAGAAGCACGGTGTTCCCACGAAAGGGCGGCCCATTTTTTCTTCGCTTCCAAAGCGGTGCTGATTGCTTTTTCGATATGCTCTTTTTCGGCTTGGTGGTATTGTCCCACAATGTGTTTATGGTCGAATGGAGGTGTTAGGTTTTTGGTGTTCCCGGTACGGATTTCTTCACCACCTATATATAAAGGTACATCAACATTGGCGTTGTACAATTCTTTGAAAGTTGCTAAAACTGCATCTCTTTCCGGCGTACCCGGCGCATACGATTTTACAGGTTCGTTAACGGCTTTAGGTACATTATAAATTCCTTTTGGCATAACAATTTGTATTTATTAATTATCAAATTTTCGCGTAGCGAAGATACAAATTATTCACGAAAAAGGTATTTTTTGTGGTGTTAATGCTTTGGTAAAAAATGAATTAATTCAAGGCAAAAGGAGCGCTTAAACGGAATGTAGGAATTATTACACGGAACGATCGGGTTGAGGTAAAATTGATCATGTTAAAATATCCGCGCATGGCTCCAAATGGCGATGAAAGCAGGCATCCGGAGCTGTAGGTGTGTTTTTCACCCGGTTTCAGTACCGGCTTTTTACCGATCACGCCTTCGCCGTCAACTATCTCAAGATCGTTAAGGGAATCGTAAATCTCCCAGTGACGTGAGTTAAGTTGAACGGAATCCTTGCTTTGGTTTTCGATCGTGATCTCGTAACTAAAGGCAAAGTGAATCTTGTAGTTTTTGAAGTAAGTACCTTCAAAACTAGTCAGAACAGAAATTTTTATGCCTCTGGTTATTTGTGAAACCATAATTTTTCCGATTGGATTTTGGGAAATAATTCCAAAAATAGCAAATATTTGAATCGATTCGGATAATTTTAAAACTTTTTTAATTCGTGATGTTTTCGGAAGTGGCAAAACCACGTCCGATAATTTTGTCGTAACGGTCGTTGTTTCCGCGGTAATAAACGATCACAAAATAATTGTTTTCCGTTTGGTAGAAATTGCCGTCAATCGCATTCTGATTGTCGACTTTACCTTTGGCATCCAATTGTACATACTGGTAGTTTACAAACCCTTGTTTGAGTAAAATCGCTTTTTCGTAAACACCTTTCTGTGCATTGAAGTCCATTTTGTTTTCCGGTGTCAACGCATAATTGTTAAACATCCCGTTTACATAGATATCTTTTTTATCGATGGTCGTTGGTGGAATCAATGTAAAATAAACCCAGGCATAATCGGCTTCGGTTTCGCCGTTTTCGGAACCAATGTTACGGACGTAGAAACTACCGTTGATGTCCGGATAATAGGTGTACGGTTTATCGCCTCTCGGAGAATTGGCAAATAACAGGGAATTATAAATTTCACCGGAAGTCACCTTTCCTACATTGTTGCCGGGATTACGGATGTCTTTATTGTCGAAATATAAAAATTCGTTACCACCCCAAAACTGGGTTTCCTGATTGTAACGGTAAATCAGATCAGAACCTAACGTATATTGCGGTTTGATGTTTAAAATGGCATTGTCCCATCGTCCGTTTTGTAATAAAGCGACTTTAATATTCTGAACCGGATTTTGCAGCGTGTTATTGTCGCCCATTTTGATGGTGAAATCCAGATTTTGCTTTTTCTCGATATCGGTCAGGTTACGGGAACGTTTGATTTGTAACGGAACGGAAAGGTTTTCTTCATAAACGATAAAACGTCTGGAAAAAACAAGTTCCTGGTTGTCGTTAAAAATTTTGATCATGTAATTACCGGATAATAATATACGGTTAAAACGATTCGGGAAGGCCTGTTTGTAATGCGAATAAATCTGGAGCGTATTAAAAGAATTCTGATACGTCATAATTCTCTGATTGTCCATTCCCTGAAGGTATTCCGACTTGGCCAGTATGGTTGGTGTCCAGTCGTAATTGTATTGGGTGATTGTATAATAATAATCGGCCTCGTTGCCAAATAAATCATCAAATTGTAATTCGAAAGTATCACCCAGACGAAACATCGGAATGGTGTTGGCACCACTTTGAACAAACGACACGGTTTTGATGTTGAACGGCGGATTTACTTCCTTTTCAACCTGGGAAAAAACGGAAGCAGAACCGGATAATACACAAGACAGAAGCAGTAAAAATCGTAGTTTTTTATAAAATAACATAGGGCTTTTTTGAATTGTCAGTGAGGTAAAGATAAACAATTCGCTACAACAATCCGTTAAAAAAGGTGTCCGCTATGGATTTTATTTGTGACAAACGGGAATTATTTCCCCTTTGGCCAGACAATAACGTTCTACGAGTTCCGGTGCAATTTTTTGGGTGTAATCTTCCTCGGTTACCGTAAAGCCCATACTGCGAAGCTTGTCGAAATAATCCCGTCCGTATACACGCACATGATCATACTGACCAAAAATGGCGGCCCGTTCTTTAGGATCCGTAATGGAATCGTCTTCGAAAGTTGTGGCACGGTTTAAATCCTGCGGAATCTGGAAAATTCCCATCCCACCCGGTTTTAAAACACGGTATAATTCCTGCATGGCTTTGGTGTCGTCCGGAATATGTTCCAAAACGTGGTTGCACAAAATCAGGTCGTACGAATTATCGGCAAATGGAAGATTACAAATATCGGCCTTAACATCTGCCAGTGGCGAAAGGAGGTCGGTTGTAGTGTACTCTAAATTTTTCTGGTTTCGGAATCGTTTGTAAAAAGCCTGTTCCGGTGCAAAGTGCAACACTTTTTTAGGTGCGGTAAAGAAATCGGTTTCATTTTTCAGATACAACCAAAGCAAACGATGCCGTTCCAGCGAAAGCGTGCTGGGTGACAATACGTTATTCCGTTGGGTTCCGTATCCGTAAGGAAGGAAACTACGGAAGCTTTTACCATCGATCGGATCGGTAAAGGTATTTCCTTTCAAGGCCAAAGCCAAAACAGGACGTACAACATAACTCAGCCGGATCAGTAATGGTCTCGGAATGGTGTTCAGTATATATTTGAAAGCGGATTTCATGTACAGGAATTTATCATGCAGACACTATTATTATATAGTGTCTGCATGGGTCTTGTTTTAAAGTGCTAAAGCTTGTTTTCGGAATTCGTTTTCTTCGTCGGATTGAATACCTAATGCCTGATAAATGTATTGGAAAGTGGATAATAATTCCGGTTTTCCGTCTACTATGGCAACATCGTGTTCAAAATGCGCACTTGGTTTTCCGTCGCGGGTCGAAATAGTCCAACCGTCTTTCAGGTATTTGATATTTCGGGTTCCCATATTGATCATCGGTTCGATGGCAACAACCATTCCTTCTATAAAAAGTTTTCCGCGACCTCTTTTACCGTAGTTTGGCATTTCCGGTTCTTCGTGCATTTTACGTCCTAAACCGTGACCTACTAATTCGCGAACCACTCCGTATCCATGACCTTCGGCATATTTCTGAATCGCATTTCCAACATCTTCCACACGGTTTCCGATTTTAAATTCACGGATACCTACATATAAGGATTCTTTGGTAACCTGAAGTAGTTTTTTCGTTTCGGGAGCAACGTCGCCAATTTCGAAAGTATAGGCGTGATCTCCGTAAAATTCATTTTTAATAACACCACAGTCAACGGAAACAATATCGCCCTCCTGAATCGGTCGGTCGGTTGGTAAACCGTGGACAACTTGGTCATTTACACTGGTCAATAAGGTCGACGGACATCCGTATAATCCTAAAAATCCCGGGATTGCCTGGTGATCCCTGATAAAAGTTTCGGCTAATTTATCCAGTTGAAGCGTAGTGATACCGGGTTTGATTTCGCCCGCAATCATCCCTAAGGTTTTGGAAACCAGCAGGGCACTCTCACGCATTAATTCTATTTCTTCTCTTGTTTTAGGAATAATCATAACGTTATTTTTCAGACTGCAAAAGTACAATATTCTGTTGATTATTTTTTAATTGAAATGCAGGTATGAGTTTTATCATATTTTCGTAACTTCTCTGAGTTTAATTTTACCTAAAAGTAAAGTGTATGAGCAAATATGTAACGGCAGCAGAAGCTGTTAAAGTAATAAAGTCAAACGATCGTATATACGTTCAGGCGGCAGCGGCCACGCCAACGGTTTTGACTAAAGCGTTGGCCGAGCGGGCATCCGAACTGAGAAATGTAGAATTATGCCACTTGCATACCGAAGGAGAAGCGGCTTACGCGAACCCGGAACTGGCAGCAAGTTTTCACGTTAATTCCTTTTTTATAGGGCAGAACGTCCGACATACCATAGCGTCCGGAAACGGATCGTATACACCGGTGTTTTTAAGTGAATTGCCACATTTGTTCCGGAAAGGTGTTATCCCGTTGGATGTGTCTTTTATTCATGTATCACCGCCGGATAGTCATGGATATTGTTCGTTAGGTGTTTCGGTAGAAGCGTCGATTGCCGCGGTAGAAAATTCCAAAATAGTGATCGCTCAGGTCAATCCGAATATGCCGCGAACCTTTGGCGATGGGATTCTACATGTTTCGGAAATCGATTATCTGGTTGAGGTAAATGAACCGATTCACGGACATGGCTCGAAAGAGATTAGTCCGGTTGAAGCTAAAATCGGGGAACTCGTAGCCGGGCTTATTGAGGACGAAAGTACGCTGCAAATGGGAATTGGTTCCATACCAAATGCCGTGTTGGCGCAATTGGTAAACCATAAAAACATGGGATTGCATACCGAAATGTTTTCGGATGGTGTGATCGACCTTATTGAAAATGATGTGATCAACTGTAATTTTAAAGGGGTTAACCGCGGACGGGCTTTAGCAACCTTTTTAATTGGTTCGCAACGGTTATACGATTTTGTAAATGACAATCCGTTTATCGAAATGCGGGAATCATCCTATGTAAATGACACCTCGGTAATCCGTAGAAATCCTAAAATGATCGCGATCAACTCAGCGATAGAAGTAGACATTACCGGACAGGTTTGCGCCGATTCGATCGGAGCTAAAATGTATTCGGGTGTTGGCGGTCAGATGGATTTTGTTCGTGGTGCCTCACTCAGTAAAGGCGGAAAAGCGATTATTGCATTGCCATCGGTAACGAAAAGAGGGGAGAGTCGTATCGTACCGTATTTAAAACAGGGTGCCGGAGTAGTGACAACCCGTTCGCATGTGCAATATGTGGTTACGGAATACGGTATCGCCGATTTATACGGGAAAACGCTAAAACAACGTTCGGACGAACTGGTAAAAATTGCGCATCCGGATCACCGGGAATGGATTGACAAGGCCTATTATGAACTCAGTCATTTCAAATAAAATAAAAAAGCTCCGAATGGAGCTTTTTCTATTTTTGAATCGGATGTAAAAGCGAATGTTGTGTCATCGCAGCCGGTTTTTCGATACCCATTAACTCCAGTATGGTCGGAGCAATGTCACCTAAAATACCGTTATCGATGAATTGTAATTCCTTATCCACTAAAATAATCGGAACCGGATTGGTAGTGTGTGCCGTATTTGGCGTACCATCCGGATTGATCATGGTTTCACAATTACCATGGTCGGCAATTACAATAGTGGTATAATCGTTTGCCAAAGCCGTTTCGATGACTTCTTTTACGCAACGATCAACGGCTACACAGGCTTTAATCGCAGCTTCCATGACACCGGTATGGCCAACCATATCGCCATTTGCAAAATTTAGACAAACAAAATCCACATCTCCTTTTTGCAATTCCGGAATTAGCGCATCTTTAAGATCGAAGGCACTCATCTCCGGTTTCAGATCGTAGGTAGCCACCTTTGGCGACGGACATAAGAGTCGGCTTTCGCCTATAAAAGGTTCTTCACGACCACCGGAAAAGAAAAACGTAACATGCGGATATTTTTCCGTTTCGGCAATCCGGATTTGTTTTTTATGGTTTTTCTC
The DNA here is from genome assembly GCF_030146175.1 of Flavobacterium sp. Taxonomy (GTDB): domain Bacteria; phylum Bacteroidota; class Bacteroidia; order Flavobacteriales; family Flavobacteriaceae; genus Flavobacterium. The sequence goes on from NZ_JASLCE010000119.1 coordinate 53,276, forward strand.
CAGGATTTCTCCCAGCGTTTCGGTAATATTTTCCTTATCGTAAATGACGTGAACATTTTTATAGGTATCGTCATAATTGGTCATCGTTACATAATACAAATCCAGTTTGTGCATGTTTTGCTCATGTAGGTCTTTTTGCGATAAGACTTCGGTTAACTGACGTCCGCGGTCGGTTCTGAAATTAAAGAAAATCACCACATCGCCGTCTTTTACCGTCGCAATCGGCTGTTGTTGTTCGTCAACAATAACAATTGGTTCGATAAATTCGTCGGTCACATTGTTATGGTAGGAGGCCAAAACACTCAATACCGGATTGGTAGAAGGTGTTCCTTGTCCGTTTACGATAAGATCATATGCTTTTTTGATACGTTCCCATCTTTTATCGCGATCCATAGCATAATAACGTCCAATGATTGAGGCTAGTTTGGCATTGGATCGATGCAGGTAATTTTCAAGATCTTCGATATATCGGGCACCCGATTTTGGATCGACATCACGACCATCGGTAAAAGCGTGCACAAAAACGTCTTGCACTCCCGATTCCTGAGCGGCATCCAAAAGACCTCTTAAATGAGACGTATGGGAATGCACACCACCATCGGAAACAAGACCTAAAAAGTGAACCGCTTTATGGTTCTTTTTGGCATATTCGAAAGCCGCCTGTACTTCTTTTTCGTTATTTAACGTTTTGTTCTGAACGGCCAGATTGATTTTGGCCAGATCCTGGTAAATAATTCTTCCGGCACCAAGGTTCATATGGCCCACTTCGGAATTTCCCATCTGACCTTCCGGAAGTCCGACATTTAAACCATCGGTACGTAACGAAGCATTCGGATATTGGGTATAAAGACTGTCAATAAAAGGCGTGTTGGCATTGTCGATTGCTGAAACTTTAGGATCGGGTGATTTTCCCCAACCATCCAGAATCATTAAAATAACTTTCTTTTTCATGTTTTGAACCATTTTTTGGCATTGTTGTAATCAATATAGTAGCGAAAACTAATTGATAGTGTGTTGTTAAGATTGTTGCTTAAAGTGTGCTCTAAATTATCAATAATATTTTTATTTAAGCGTCTTTCGGTGTGAATTGCGTTGTTGCGGTACAAAATTGACAACTGACTACCGGGAGCAAACCACCACGAATAGGATAAATCGAAGTTCCAGATTTTAAAATTGGAGTTTTGGTTCTCATTATAGACCGTATTGGGAAGGAAATAACCATCGTTGGTTAACGTAAGAAAAGTAAGATTTTCGGCATACGACCAGTAATAACGCGCCTTCAGATTGATGGTCATTCGGCTGTTAATTGAAAACTTTCCGGTTACGGTATTTTCGATCGTATTCCGGTTACGATTGGCAAAGATGATCTGATCAGCATCAAAATCGACCCAGCCTTTTTCGTTATTTTGTCGGTTCCAGTCTATCGCGTAAATCAATGTAAACTGATCGCTAAAACGGTACCGCGGACTAATCCGGATTCCGAAATTACGACGCTTGTCCTGATCGTAAAAATCCACAAACAAATTGGCATCCAAAGCAAAAGGATAATTGTAATTGGTGGAAATATCAACCCAGTTAAACATATATTTTGGATTGTATACATAGCGTCCGTCTTTGCGTGGCTGGTAAAAATCGAAGGTTTCAAACGGTGATACTAAAAAGCCGGCTCCGAAATAATGATTCTTTTTATCGGTAGTTTCCAGGTTAAATTCCAGCGAAGCTTCCTGCGGTTTTCCGGTCACATTTTCCAGTTCGGTATAGGCAATTGTACTGACTTTAAATGTGTTAAAAGTTTTATTCGGATTCAGAATACGGTAACTGCCATTAAAAGTAAAGTTGTGGTAGTTGGTCATAAAAATGATGCCCAAATCGTTGATGTCGTATTTGTCCGATATATAACTGGCATTGGTGCTAAAGCGATAATTACCGCTCGTTTTTCCAAAATTCAGATAGGCGGTATACCCGTTTTTAATTTCACCGAAATCGGTAACGTGACTAAACTTTACATTCCCGGAAAGATTATAGGTGTTGGCTTTGGTATTCAGATCAAAAAGCAAAGCACTCACATTGGCATCCCGAAAAGCACCTTCGCGAATTACGCTGGTATTGACTACCGAAACGGATGAATTTTTCCGGAATCGCTGATCCAGTACCAGAATATTATAGTTGGCCAAAGGTTCGACCACTTCAGATCGGATCGCTCCGGTTTCGGAATTTCGGATGGTCGCTTCGGCTTTTTCGGTAACTGCATTCATCACACCAATTCCAAGCCCTTTTGATGTCCGACCGGAAATTTTAACCGCATTGATCAGATTAATCCGTGACGGATATTGTTGTATTTCTTCATTTTCGCCAACATCCGGTGAAGTAGACGGCGATCCGCCAATCCTACGGGAATACAGTAAGCTTCCTTTGTTGAACATATCGGTACCTTCGGTAAAAAAGGGTCGATTTTCATTAAACTGCTGTTCAAACGGGCCAAGATTCAGGACGACATTGTCGAAGGCGGTTTGCCCAAAATCCGGTACAAGAATCGCATCCAGTGTAAACGAATCGTTGATCCCGTATTTGATATCCATTCCGGCTTTAAACTCGGTATTGGTGCCGCTGGCTTTGTTGTTGTTTACATAATAGGAAGAATAGGGAATCAGAAACAGTCGGGTAGGCGGTTTGATATCGCGGATTCCTTCTAAAATCCCGGCTTGCGTAATGGTATTTCCGATCTTATTATCGATCCGATTCCACGTAAATTTCTGGCGATCCCGGCGGATTTCTCTAAAAAAATTAACGCCCCATATTTGTTCTTTTTGTTCGGAAAAACGCAAGGCGGCGTAGGGAATTTTCATTTCAACCGTCCAGCCAAAATCGGTTAACTCAACATTGCTATGCCAGATGCCATCCCAGGAATAATCTTCACCGCTTTCGGTGGCAATGCAATCCATTTGTGTTCCGGCGGTACTTACAAAAAAGCGAAAATCCTGTTGTCCGTCGTTATAACCATTAATAAAAATACCAAAAAAGTCGGAAGTGCCGAATTTGTCTCTTTCGGTGATTTCTTTTACAATTTTAGATGGATCATCATACAGAAAGGCGGCAATATAAATACCGTCGTCATCGTATAAAACCTTTACTTCGGTTCGTTTTTCGTAAGGCGCGGGATTACCGTTATCGGGTTGGAACGTGATAAAACCGGTTGCAGTTTCCGCATTTTTCCATTCGTTTTCGTCGGGTTTTCCATCGACAACAATGGGACTTTTAAGTAGTGAAGCCTTTAATCTTTTTTTATTTTGAATATCGGGTGTAACCTCCTGTCCGAAAATAAATGTTGCATTTATGGCAATAAAAACGAAGAAAATTACGTTTTTCATTTAATTTTTGAGTTGAAATTAACAAATATACTTTTTTTAATTCTGTTTTGTAAGAATAAATGTTGTTTTAAATGTTAAAATGTGATAAAACGGAATTAAAATGTTAAAGTTAGGGGGTAAATGATAAAAAACATTTGGTTGTTTAAAATTTATCTATATTTTTGGGCTCGACACACAGTAATATAATTAATAGAGTATCAATGGCTTATAGAGTTTTGCCGGTTTTGTTCCTTTTTTTGTTGTCTTTTAAACCACTAAGCACAAAGGAAACAGACCCACCAAAGTTAGTAGCGGCCAACGCGAAAGCTTCGTTTGAATTAAAAGTTAAAAATTTATACACAGCGCTCAATCCACAGACGTTTGCAATGCCAAAACTGGAAAGTTTTTCCAAAGCATTGGAAGGTTTTTACCAGTTGAAGGAACAAGGGCTTATCAAAAAAGATATTTTAACTTTAATCGATTTTAGTTTGTCTTCCGCTCAAAAACGACTTTGGGTGATCGACATGGCTACCAACACCATTTTACTGCAATCGGTAGTATCGCACGGACGTAACAGCGGTGACGAATTTGCTACGCAGTTTTCTAACGAAAACAACTCCTTTAAGAGCAGTTTAGGTTTTTATGCTACCGGTGAAGTTTACCAGGGCAAACACGGAATGTCTTTGCGTTTGGATGGATTGGAATACGGTATCAATGACAATGCACGCAATCGTGCCGTTGTAATGCATGGTGCTGATTATGCCAATGAAAACATTATTTCAAAACAAGGCCGATTGGGAAGAAGTCAGGGATGTCCTGCCGTTCCGGTTGCCCTTCACAAAGAAATTATCAATTTAATAAAAGATCAATCGTGTCTTTTTATTTATCACCCGTCACGTAATTACGAGAATAAATCAAAACTAATCTCGTAACTTGGCGTAGAGTTCGAAATCAAGATCATAAATATCGTTTCTGAATTGAAGCCCGTCTTTGTCCATCCATGCTGTCCAATACAGCTGATGCACAAAGGTGGGTTTTTTCAATACAATACTTTGCGTTTTATTAGACGCAATCATTTTATCCACACGTTCCTTACTCCAGTTGTTTTCTTCTTTCTCCAGAATAAATCCGGACAATTTAAATGGATCTTCTACACGAATACATCCCGAACTTAACGCTCTGTTATTGAGTTTAAAAAAATCCCGGTGATTGGTGTCATGTAGATAAACCAGGTGTTTGTTGCTAAAATTAAATTTGATCAATCCTAAAGAATTATTCGATCCCGGTTTTTGGACATAACGATAATTGTTGGATTTGCTGGAATTCCAGTTTTCCGGACTAACCACATTTCCTTTCATGTCGTAAATGGTGATTCCGGTTGAGGCAAAATAATTCAGGTTTCTGCTCGCCGACGGTGTCAGGTCTTCTTTTAAGATAGTTGGTGGAACCGTCCAGGTAGGATTGATCACCAAATTACTGAACTTTGACGATAATACCGGCGTACGTCTTTTGGCACGTCCCACAACCACCCGGTGATTCTGGATCGTATCGTTGTCGTTAACCAGGTATAAATTAAAATCTGGAATATTAATAATCACATAGCTTTCGCCTAAATCCCTAGGGAACCAACGCCAACGTTCCAGATTGGCTATGATTTGTTTTTTTCGTTGTGCTTTCGAAAGATTCATCGCGGCTACGGTTCCTTTTCCGATTACGCCATCGGGTGTTAAGCCGTGTCGTTTCTGGAATTTTTTTACAGCCGACTGTGTTTTATCGTCGTAAACTTTTGTCAGGGAATCCGGTTTTTTATAGTCGCCCCAATAGGCCAGTCGCTTTTTAACGTCGATTATAGCCGCATTGGTATCGTTGGGAATCAATTTGTCCTTAACAGCAATATTTTTAAGATTGTCATTCGGCATGCTTTCGATTTTGCGAAGTGCATCTTTTAGCCTTAAATAGGCGATATGCTTTGGTTTTAGCGAATCCAGGCTTTCCAGAATGGTATGATTTTTTAGCGCATATTGTAATTTATGGTTAAGGTCGATTTCTTTCGGATACATATCCCAGTCGGAATATAATTTGGTCGGTTCCAGTTTGCCGTTGTACAAATGACTGGCCAGTTTATAGAAGATTTCCGTATGAAGGATATCATTCGCAATCAGGTCTTTTTCGGCCAGATTTTTATGATTGTTGTCGTGCTCAGTAATCGCACCAAAGTTGTAATCGTCCGGATTCAAGCCGTCCAGTTCACTGTTTTTAATGGATTCGCTCAAGGCGGTGCGATCCTTTTCCAGTGTCCATACGGTTTTATACAGGTTGTTTTTGTAGAATTGCTTTACGACATCCGAACTATTGGCAAAATAAGTGGAATCAATTGCAATGGCTTCGGGAAAAGCAAGCGGTGCCACTTTTACCGTGTCTTTGTGTGTAATTTGTTTGTCTGCAATAGCAGCCGGTTCCTTTTTGCAGCCAAAAAGAAACATGGGAACCAATAATAGACAGTAGCGTTGCAACATAGTCATATAAATTTATTCTATAAGTTACGAAAATAATAGCAAACTAAAAAACGTGTAGGTTTTTATACCATTTTCCTCATAACAAAATGTATGCCGATTGTTGGAATGTCAAAAGCATCACCGACAATTTCATATCCCATTTTTTTATAGAAATCGACAGCAGCTTCCCGCGCATTAAACCAAATAAGGGAACCGTTCTGTTCTTTTATACAGCATTCTGCTTCGCTAACAAGGCGTTCCCCATATCCTTTTTTTTGGAATTCGTCCAAAACTGCCATTCCCCGGAGCTGAAATTGCCCAACCTGAGGAAATAATTTGTGGCAGGAGGCAAAAATGGAAACAATTCCAGCGAGTTTACTGTTGTTGTATAACCCCAAATGTGTAGTTGTTTCCAAATCGTCTCCCTCAAAAATACAACTTTCTACAGGCTTACCCGGTCGTAAAACCGGCTGACGTACCTGAAAAGTAGTATTACTGTTGATTTTTTTTACGAAAACCATTTTTGCTCTTCTGAATAAATTCAGACAATATAATTATTTTGACACATAATATAATTATAACATAGATGCAGGAAAAATGAAATAGTTGCTTCGAAAAAACTATTTTTTTTAAAATGGTGTCAAAAAAGTATTCCTATGCAACATTTTGAATGGCGATAAAGCCGGGGAATTTATTTTTTGGACTGCATTTTAAAAGCATTGTAAACCGCCTGATGAATAACCGTAGCGTGTGTTTCGTCTGGCATATAGTCGAAAATTACTTTTGCATTTTGATGCGTTTTGATGGTCTGGTATAGCGATTCTACTTCCTGATACATTCTCAGATCTTCGGCTTTACTTGGAGCGCCAATATAGATCGTAACCGGATTTTTTAAATTTTTAGACAGCAACGTTCCGGCATTTTTTAATAAAGCTTGTTCGCCCCACCATAAACTCGGACTGATGATTATATAATTGCTAAACAACTGCGGACGTTTGATTAAAATTTCGGAAGCCATTAATCCGGCCAATGATTCTCCGATAACGGTTTTTTGCTCGTTGGTACGGTAGTTTTTCGCTATATACGGTTGTAGTTCTTTTTCAAGGAAATTCATATAGTGTTGCGAGCCACCATATTGCGGAAAGCTACTCTTTTTAAAACCTTCTTTTTCGATAAAATCGGTGTTGGTTACGGCAAAAGTAAAATCTCTTCTTCGGTTTGTGTTTTCAATTCCAACCACAATGGAACCGGGTAGCCGATTCACCCACGATTGGGAACTGAAGCGTACGATTCCGGCAAGATGTATAAAATCCTCTTCCATACCACCGTCAAGAATATAAATTACCGGGTATTTTGCGTTAGGATCATCGTGATATCCTTCCGGAAGTGTAATATTGATGTTTCGGTTTTCATTTAAAAATTTAGAAAATAAAACATCCGCTTTTCCAATGATTAAAGATTTATCCTGAGCTTGTACAGCCATATTAGTAGCGAGTAGTAGAAAGCATACTAGTAGTAGATTTTTTAAGAGGTATTTCATATAATAGGTAGTTACTTTTTTAGGTTGAATGATTTTTAACGGGTTTTCAAATATCAGGCTTTATTTTTTTATTTCGGTGTACTGTAATCGGGCAAAAGTATCCGAAATAAAAAAGAAAAACAGTTACATATGTTGAGGCCGGATTTTTATTTTAGTTTGATACGACTCAACTGAGTGGGTGTAATGCCGAGGAAGGAAGCGATATGATGTTGTTTGAGCCTTGGTACGATCGCAGCATAGGAAGTCAGAAAGATAGCGTAACGCACTTTGGCATCGTCGGATTTTGCGGAAATCTCCAGCATCTCTTTTTCGATAATCCAGTTTTTTTCCAGATAATTAATGTAAAACAGTGCGATGTCGTGTCGTTCTGCTACTAATGTTTTAAAACGATCGGCCGGAATGGATAAAACGATACTGTCTTCCAATGCCTCTATTGAAAAATGACCGGGCGTTTGTGTTAGCAATGCCGATGCCGACGCGATAAATGTATTTTCGGGAAAGAATTTTTTAATAACCTTTTCGCCGTTATCCGTCAGAAAATAATAAACAAAAAGACCTTTCACCACATAGTAATAGTGTTTTGGAATACTACCCGCGGTTAAAAGCGAACTGTTTTTGGAAATGCTGCTTTCGTGGCAAAGTGCTTCCAATAAAGCAATACTTTCGGGTGTTAGAATGGCGGTACTTTCAAGATTGGAGCGGAAAGAACTTACAGGCATACGATTTGGGGTATTTTCCATTTTGATAGCACTAAATTACAAAATCAAGGGACAGTATTTTTAAAAAAGCAACTGATTTTTGACCGCCATTTTTTATTTTTTGATGTTTTTTTAAACTATTTTTTGATACAACCGAATAGGGAATTGGTGTGGTTTGAAATGCCTTTTTGAATAGTGATTGACTTAAATAATTGAAAATAAGAATGGTGCGGTTCGGCGCGAAGCCTTGTTTTGTCGGGTGTTTTAAACTGTCGAAACAATGTCCGAAAGCGACCTTTGCCGATTTTAATTTTTTTTAGAAAAAAATTGCAGGGGAGTAAAATTATTAATTATATTTGCACTCACAAAAGCGGAAGTAGCTCAGTTGGTAGAGCTCCAGCCTTCCAAGCTGGTTGTCGCGAGTTCGAGC
>NZ_JASLCE010000126.1 GCF_030146175.1 Flavobacterium sp.
TTGCATTCCAAAGGGATTGTCGGTGATTCGGGTGAGTAAAAACAATAGGATGTTCCACAGCATTGGATGGCCTTCGTGGCGCATATTGTAAAACAGTTCCGAAAAAGAACCGCTGTCCAACGCCAATAACCAGTGATGCGCTTCGTCCAGCCAAAGTTCATGATGCATAATACCCAGCAGGCTTATCGTAAAATAAAGCAAGGTGATAAAAATGACATATTTCTGTTCGGCCGGATGGTTCATCTTTATAACTGTTTACTAATCCGCATCAGGCCACTGGCCAAAATGGATTTGGTTTTTAATTTCAGTATTTTGATCGGATTCCGGTTTTCGGTTTTAATCAGCTCCCGGTAAAATTCCACTTCGTTTACAACTTTACTCACGGCATAATCGTAAAACTTACGCGAATAGGTTCTTTTAAAATCAATCTGACGGTCGGTTGAGGTTTCCCAATCGGGTTGTACGGTGATTTGGCTTTCCACTTCGTTATACAAAGAAGTCCCTTTAATCGGATAGGCTACGGTAATGGTATATTCCGTAGGGTTGGCTTCTTTAAGGTATTGGATCGTTTGATGAATATCGTCTTCGGTTTCACCGGGATAGCCTACCATAATAAACGTTCCGGTTTCGATACCAAGAGCATTGGTTTTCTGAATGGCCTGTTTGACCACCGATACATCGACACGGCGATCCATCAGGTCAATGATTTTCTGGGAACCGCTTTCGGCACCAATCCAGATCCGATAACATCCGGCTTCTTTTAATAATTGCAGAATGGCATCGTTAAGGCGTTCGGCCCGGGTGATACATTCGAACGGAACTTTGGCGTCCTGGGTGAGTACTTCTTTATGGAATTCCGTTAGCCATTTGTGACTCACGGTAAATACGTCGTCTACAAACCAGAGGGTGTCGGGATTGTATTGGTCTTTTAAAAGACGCATTTCGGCAGCCACCTGTTGTGCTGGTCGTCTACGGTAACTCTGGCCATAGACAGCCGTGCTGCACCATTTACAGGTATACGGACAGCCGCGTTGTGTGGAAATCGTCATCGAGCTTTTCCCGTGATTCGTTTTCCAGGTTTGTAAATATTTTTCAATAGGAACCGCTTTTCGGTTGGGTAATGGCAACTCGTCCAATTCCTTGAACTTGGTTCGGGCTTTTGTTTTGATCAATTGACCGTTGTCAAAAAAGGCGATACCGTCAACAGCTGTATAATCCGACTGTTCCATAATAGCCTGATACAATTGGTAAGTGGTTTCTTCGCCTTCGCCTATGATCAGAAAATCGGCACCGGCATTGAGGTAATTTTCGCAATTATAGGTCACATCCGGTCCGCCTAAAATAATTGTAGGAAAACCGTAACGGTAGTCCGTTTTCAGGATCCGAATCAATCGAATCACCTCAACTTTGGTCATCAGGTTGGTGTAAATCGCAATAACATCCGGTTGTATTTCGGCGATATAATCCAATTGTTCGGGTTGGGAATAAAACGTACTGTCATAAACAGCATTCGAAATATTCCGTTCCAGCAAATAACCCGAAATATAAAGCAATCCCAATGGCGGATATGGCTTCATGATTTTTTGCTCCTTCGGATCGTCCGATATATAATACCCGTGTGTTAGCAGTATACTCATCTTTTTTGCAACGCAATAAAATAGTGATCGGAATAGCGCGACAGGAATCGAATGTTTCGAATAGTGTTTTCCAGGGAACCCAAAACAGCGGTTAAGCGTTTTTTGTCTTTTACAAAGGGTTCCAGGTAGGAGGGTGGAATAAAAAAACCAACGGGTTTTATATGAGTGACGGCAAAATGGCGTTGTGCCATTCGTTTGATTGCTGCCGGATTGTAATAATAGGTCACCACGGCTTCTCCGTCGATGTTGACGATCGCTTTTTCACGTTTGCGACGGAAGGCTTCTTTCCATTGGCCTTTTAACAGAAAATAACATTGTTCCCATACCGTGTTTTTAGGCATGATCACTAAAAACAACCTGCCGTTTGGGTTGAGTAACCGATTGGCATTTTCGAAAAAGGCTTCCAATTCCGATTCGGAAAGGCAATTCAGTCCGCCAAAATCGGAAAAGATCGCATCGAAGGTCTGATTTGGAAAAGCCGCGGGAAGCGTATTGATATCAGCCTGCCGGAAAGTAATCATCCCGGTAGTGTCTTTTTGCCTAGCTGTGATGATCATTTGTTCCGAAATATCGGTGGCCGTTATCTGATAGCCTTGTTGGGATAACCAAATGGCGTCTTCGCCCGTTCCGCAGTTGATTTCCAATATAGAGCGGATCGTACTAGGGTGTAGCGCTTCCGTCATATGACGATAGACCAAATCGCGTTGCAACCTGCCGATTACCGTATGGGTAAACGTTTGGTCGTACGTGGCAGCGGCTATGTCGAACGAAGCATTCATAGTTTTTCTAAAGCTTTTATCTGATAACGGTCGATTCCGACGCTCGGAATATAATAACCCAGTTTGACAATGGATTTTAATTTGTCAGGGCGTACCGGATCGCGGAACAGGTTTTTTAGAAAATAAAGCCCCTGACTGATACGGTATTCCTTGTGAACCAATCGTTGTAATTTACGATAATACTCGGATGAATAGGTACCGTGAAACATCATGTCCAAATCGTCCGAATCGGTCCAGTTGGATTTTTGTTTCAGGTCTTCTTTGACCTTGTCGTAAAATTTGGTGCCCGGTAACGGATACGAAACGGAAATCCCGATATTGTCGGGTAACAGTTCTTTGACCATGGCGATGGTTTTCTGGATGTCGTCCTGATTTTCGGTCAGATAACCGAATTGCAGGAAAAAAGCAACTCTAACGCTGTTCTTTTTTAGCAAACGGGTGGCTTCATAAATCTGAGCTACCGTAGTGCCTTTGTCCATCGCATCAAGGATTTTCTGGGAAGCGCTTTCGGCACCGATCCAGACTTCTTCCAATCCGGTACGCGCCAGTACGGTGATGGTATCTTCTTTTAAAAGTAAGTCGGCGCGACTTTGGATATAATAACGGATTGATAACTGATGTTCGTCCAATAGTTTTCCGAATTCCTGAACCCAGTTGGGTTTTAGTCCGAAAATATCGTCGCACATCCAAAATCGGGTTACACCAAATGCGGACTTCAGATGGGCAATTTGACGTACGATATAATCCGGCGAATGGGCATTGTAGCGATTCCCGTAGATCGGTTTAGCACACCAGTTGCATTTGTACGGACAACCGCGTGTGGTGGCGATATTCAGGGTAAACGGCTGACCGCTTTTTTGCCATTGGGCTTTATACGAATCGATGTCGATTAAATCCCAGGCGGGTAACGGCAATTCATCCAGATTTTGGAGAATCGGACGTTTGGGGTTGATCCGGATTTGATGTGTGTCTGGATCGGTATAGATAATCCCATTGATAGTAGCAACGGGCATTTTGTGTTCTAAAGTATTGATCAGTTCCAAAAGACTGGCTTCGCCTTCGCCTTGTAAAATATAGTCGGCACCTTTATCCAGGTATTTTGGATAATGATCGGTTGAATCGGAACTGCATACAATAACGGTACATTGGTGTTGTTTTCCGATGGTGATCATTTCAAAACAAGCTTCCCGCATAGTGGTCAGACACATTTTGGTCAGGTAATTAAAACCGTCGTCATAAATCACCAGATAACGCGGCTTGTCGTTTTCCAGTTTTCCGGTAATGGCACGCGGATTATCCAACAGATTGGTATCGAACAAATCGACCTGATAGCCGTTTTCGCGCAACAACGACGCAGCATAGAGCGTTCCTAAAGGTGGAAAAGGCGTATGGTTTTTCCACTGCTTCGGATCGAGCCGGTAGTAGTACGAGTGTGAAAATAAGATATCAGACATGTTCTTTGGTTAGCTGGATATGATGGGTGGCGTTGAGGTCGTCGTATTTCTGGTTTAAAGCATCAATGATTTTTTTTTGAAAATTGGACGGATGGTGTTTGGATACTCTTTTTGATGACTTGAAAGCAATTGAAAATTCGGAAGCCAGTTTTCTTTCGAATTTTAATTTCCAAAACCAAAAAGTAGTTTTAAAGGTCAACTGTTCTATTCTGCGGCCAATCGAACCGGATAAAAAGCGTTCAAAAGCAGCCGTTATTTTTTTCTTTTTTATCGGACGGATACTGTCGCTATCCGTTTGGGTTTTATTTGGAAAAAAGGAGCGAACCCATTGGTTGCTTTCATAAAAAGCAATCAGTTTCTCTTTTCCGTATAATGGAATTAAAGTTACAATTTCTGTAGCCGTAAAACGATTTTTTTCTTCAATTTCCAGATTGTCTGCCGTGATAAAATAATTCACACAGAAATATTTTTTGGAATTAAAAAGAAACAACTTTTTGTACAATACCAGACAGGTGCGGCAAATCCACAGATACCCGGGTTTACTGATGATAAAGAAATCGATGTCGGAATTGTCGTCGAAATAACCTTTGGATAAGGAACCGGATATGGCTACCGCTTCGACAAACGGAAACCAGGACGAAATAAATTGTGCTTTTTTTTGTGCCTTTTCCATTGCCTTCACGGCATTTCGGTTACCAGTTTCCCTGCGATGAATGTGTTCGGTTGTCAGGTTGGTATGGTAATAGCGGTCTGTTTTGGTGATAATGCCTTGTTGTAAGGCCTGCTCGATTTCGCGATCAAAATCCATTCGGTTCTCGTGATCGGAGAAGGAATAGACTTCCTCCAGTTGTAGAGGATGGTTGAAAATGGAAAAATACAGAATCGGCTTTAATATCTTCAAAACAAAAGATTTTGCTATTAATAAAAGGTCGGATTGGACGATTTAAAATTAGCAAAATCTTTGGATTGATATTAAAATTTTAAAAATATGATATAAAAAGATATAACAAATTGTTTTTTAAATGATTAATGTGCCTGAAGCCAGTCTTTTCCATGGCCTAGCTCGACTTCTAATGGGACGTCCAGTTTAAAGGCTTCTTCCATTTCGTGTTTGATCATTGGCTGAATGCGTTCCAGTTCGCTGTTGTGAACGTCAAATACAAGCTCATCGTGTACCTGTAGCAACATCTTACTTTTCCAGTTTTCGGAAATTAATCGTTTATGAATATTGATCATAGCAATTTTGATGATGTCGGCAGCACTTCCCTGAATCGGGGCGTTAACGGCATTTCGTTCGGCAGCGCCACGAACTACGGCATTGGCGGAGTTGATGTCTTTTAAGTAACGACGACGACCTAAAACGGTTTGTACATAGCCATGTTCGCGAGCCGATTCCATTTGTTCCTGAATATAGGCTTTTAGTCTTGGATACGTCTGGTAGTAGGCGTCGATCAATTCTTTACTTTCCGAACGGGTTAACGACGTTTGGTTACTCAATCCAAATGCCGAAACACCATAGATGATTCCAAAGTTTACGGTTTTGGCATGGCTACGTTGTTCGCGGGTTACGGCTTCCAACGGTACGTTAAATACTTTGGCTGCGGTAGAGGCGTGAATGTCTTCACCATTCTGGAACGATTTGATCATGTTCGGTTCTCCGCTTAATGCAGCGATAATACGAAGCTCAATCTGCGAGTAATCGGCAGAAACCAGGGTGTAGTTTTCATCACGCGCAATAAACGCTTTTCGGATCTGGCGACCTCGTTCGGTTCGAATCGGAATGTTTTGCAGGTTCGGGTTGTTCGAACTAAGTCGGCCGGTTGCAGCCACGGTTTGCATATAATCAGTATGGACGCGTTGGGTGTCTTTGTCGACCTGAGTCGGCAACGCATCGATATAGGTATTTTTTAATTTAACCAACTGACGCCAGTCGAGAATACTCTGAACAATCTCGTGTTCGTTGGCCAGGTAACTCAAAACTTCTTCGCCGGTTGCATATTGACCGGTTTTGGTTTTTTTCTGTTTCGCTCCACCGATTTTCAGTTTTTCGAACAGGATATCACCCAATTGTTTTGGCGATGCCAGATTAAAATGTTCTCCGGCAATTTCATAGATTTTTTGCTCCAGCGTTTTGATTTCAACTTCCATATCTTTAGATAAAGATTTTAGGAAATCCACATCCAGTCGGATACCTTCGCGCTCCATAGCGGCCAATACGGCTACCAACGGAATTTCGATATCTTCGAATAGTTTTTTCGTTCCGGTTTTGTCGAGTTTTTCCGAGAAAAGCGCTTTTAATTGTAGCGTAACATCGGCATCTTCCACCGCATATTCCTTGATGTCTTCCAAAGCGACATCGCGCATCGATTTCTGGTTTTTTCCTTTTTTACCAATCAGTGTTTCGATGGATTTTGGCGCGTATTTTAAATAGGTTTCAGACAAGACATCCATGTTATGACGCATATCTGGATTGATCAGATAATGCGCAATCATGGTATCGAATAAACGACCTTTAACCGTAACGCCGTAATTGGCCAGTACTTTCAGATCGTATTTTAGGTTTTGTCCTATTTTGAGTATGGTTTCGTTTTCGAAGAACGGTAGTAGTTTTTCCAATACGGTTTTGGCTTCTTCCTGATTGTCCGGGAACGGAACATAAAAGCCTTTTCCTTTTTCATAAGAGAAGGCGATTCCAACCAGTTCGGCATGTAAGGCGTCAAGTCCGGTCGTTTCGGTGTCAAAACAAACCTCCGGTTGTTGTAATAAGTTTTGAACTAACAAACGGATTCCCAAATCGCCTTGTACAATCTGGTAATTGTGACTGGTGGTTTCCAGTGTGTCGTAAAAGCTGTTGTGCGTACTGGTGGTTGCTACCTGACCGTCGTCAAATAAAGAAGTCTGGTCTTCGTTTTTCGCTGTTTTCCGTGTTTTAGATACCGTTGAAGCGGAAGGCTCCAGATTGTTGGTATTAATCTCGTCAAACTCGGAACCGTCTGCAAAAAGTTTATCGAACTGTTCTTTCATTCTACGAAATTCCAGTTCCTGGAAAATGGCTTCGGTTTTTTCCACATCCGGACGGGATAATTCGAAATCTTTTTCGTCGAATTGCACCGGACAATCCAGTAATATTGTGGCCAGGGTTTTGGATAATCTTCCTTTGTCGGCATTGGCTTCGATGTTTTCTTTCATTTTACCTTTTAGCTCATGGGTATTGGCCAAAAGGTTTTCCATCGATCCGTATTCTTTTAATAATTTTTTTGCGGTTTTTTCGCCCACACCCGGAAGTCCCGGAATGTTATCTACGGCATCACCCATCATTCCTAAAAAGTCGATCACCTGTTCGGGACGTTCAATTTCGAATTTTTCCAATACCTGCGGAACACCCCAGATTTCAATATCATTACCCATACGTGCCGGTCGGTACATAAAAATATTTTCGGATACCAACTGAGCAAAATCTTTATCGGGTGTAACCATATAGACCGTATAGCCTTCTTTTTCGGCTTGTTTGGCTAAGGTTCCGATAAGGTCGTCGGCTTCATAACCGGGTAATTCCATAATCGGAATATGCATGGCTTTCAGAATTTCCTGAATATACGGAACGGCTATTTTGATCGCCTCCGGTGTTTCGTCGCGGTTGGCTTTGTATTCGGGGAACATTTGGCTTCTGAGTTCGCTTCCTCCTTTATCGAAGGCAACGGCCAGATAACCGGGCTTTTCTCTTTTAATCACATCCATCAGGGAATTCATAAATCCCATAACGGCCGACGTATCCAGTCCTTTGGAGTTGATACGTGGGTTTTTGATAAAGGCATAATACCCACGGAAAATCAATGCGTAGGCATCCAGTAGAAAAAGGCGTTTTTGTTGTGACATGATATAGGCTATTTGCTTGTAAAAATACGGAATCCGATATTGATACGATCGAAATTCCAATGGAAATTTATGCGACCGCTTGTCGGATGATTCCGATTATTCTGTAATTTTAATTGGTTTTAACCTTGTTAGCTATGAATATTATTATCGTAGAAGATCATGACGAACTGGCTCGGGAAATGGTAACGTACCTCAGCAGTGTGGGACATTTTTGTAAAATAAAGCAAAGTTGTCGGGAAACATTGGAGGAGATCGACCGCAATTCTTACGACCTGATGTTGCTCGATCTGGGGTTACCGGATGGCGACGGATTGGATTTGCTAAAAACCGTTCGGAAAGAACACAATAAAATGGGGGTAATTGTGATTACGGCCCGCGGCGAACTGGACGACCGGATTAGCGGGTTTCAGCTTGGTGCCGACGATTATCTGACCAAGCCTTTTGCGCTGACCGAACTCGGTGCGCGTATTTTTGCCGTAATCCGACGAATGCATGGGTTTACTTTAAATGAGCTGAGCATTCACGGATTTAGTATCCAATTACAGGATTATAAAGTAAAACACGGTGAAAATGTCATAGGACTGACCAAAAAAGAGTTTGATGTTTTCCAATATCTCGTACTGAATAAAAACCGGGTGGTGACCCGATTGCAGTTAACCGAACACCTTTGGGGCGATATTCTGGAATTGAACGCCGATTCGAATTTTATCGATGTACACGTCCGGAATCTGCGGAAAAAACTGGAACATTATGAAAAACTGGATTGGTTTGAAACCGTTCGGAATGTCGGATATCGTATCAATGAATAACAGATGAAATTTAAACACCAGGTAGCCGTTTTTAGTATTCTAACCCGAATCGTACTGATCGTGGTTTTGTGGTTTGTATTACCGGTATTGGTCGAAAAAGTAGTCTTCCGGCATATCACAACCAGTTTGCTGGAAAAAAAGGAAAAATTTATCCGGAATCTCGATAATGAAGAAATCACTAATTTTCTTTCGGATAACAGTATGGACGATACCTATGCCAGTTTTTCAAAGCTGCACAGTGAATTTTTACAATTGTCGCGATTGCCCGATCATCAGGTTGTCAAGCATCGTACGGTTTTTGTAACCGAACCCCGGATCATCGAAAAAGAAGAAAATGAATACCGGATTTTACAGTATTTCTTTAAATACGGAGGGAAATCCTATCTGTTGGAAATCGGAAATAACCTGGCGCAGGTAAAAGACCTGTATTTTGTGATCCGTTTTTTTACGGTTGCTGTTTTGATCGGATTGGTTTTGCTTACATTTTTACTGGAAGCTTTTTATATCGATTACCTGCTTCGTCCGTTTTATAAAATTATTGATCTGAAAATCCGGCATATCGATAATCCGGAAACCTATAATAAAACTGTGATTCAGACGCATTCGGATGATTTTAAAGAATTGGATCTGGCGCTAAATCAGATGATGGAGCGCATGCAGGATGTGATCCGGAAAGAAAAACAGTTTATAGCGAATGTATCGCACGAATTGCTAACACCCATTGCGATTCTGAAAAACCGATTTGAAAACCTGTTGCAAAACGATTCGATCAATAATGAAGGTCAGGAGAGAATAGTGAGTTCGCTACGAACATTGGACAACCTGAAAAAGATTATCAATAACCTGTTGTTGATTTCAAAAATCGAACACCATAAATTCCTGTCGGACGAAACCATCGTGTTACGGGAATTACTGGACGAACTGCTGGAAGAGCTTGATGATCGGATTAAGGATCGCGAGATCACTGTGATTTCGGAATTACAGCACGACTATTGTTTTATGGGAAACCGAACCCTGATGCATATATTGTTGTTTAATCTGTTGGGAAATGCGATTAAATATAACCGGAAAGCAGGACGAATTGTGTTGGCCGATGGTTTTAAAAACGGTATTTATTGGCTGTCGATCAGTGACACCGGACAAGGAATTCCGACGGATCAGATGGAAACCCTATTCGATCGTTTTACGCGAATCAATTTACAAGTGGAAGGACAGGGGCTTGGTTTGGCCATAGCCAACAGCATTGCCCGTTTCCACAATTGCAGTATCGAGGTGCGCTCGGTTTTGGCAGAGGGAAGTACGTTTACGCTCCGTTTTCAATCACCGGAAAAAGCCAATTAAATGTTAAAATTCCAAACGAGGTGTAATCTTCATTTTGTCTTCATTTTCAGCTGGTAACTTTGACTCATAAATTAATCATTAAACTTTGAAATCATGAAAAAATTAATGTTAGTTGCTGTGATGGTAGTGTCAACAGCAATGGCTTTCGCTCAAACAGCACCAGCAAAAACTGTTACCACTAAAAAACATCAGCATCGTGCTAAAACCGAAGTAAAAGCAGAACCTAAAAAAGGGGATGCCAAAATGGATAACCAAAAAAAATAGTCAGAAAATAGCAAGAGGCCGGTGATCAACCGGCCTCTTTTATTTTAGGTGTTTGCTTGCACCTTATTATTGCTTCACAATTTTTTGCGAATAGGTTTCGCCATTTTCGGTTTGTATCTGGATGATATAAATACCGCTGGCCATATCAGACATATTGATCACATTCGATTGGGTAGTCAAAACCTGTTGTCCTATCGCGTTGAATAGTTTTACCGTAATGTCCGTTTGAGTGGTGGCAATTGTTACCTGCGAACGCGTCGGATTCGGGTAAATGTTGAATTTTGATTTCAGATTGTCGTTTAAACCAAGTGCTGCAGTGGCTTTCAAACAACGCACTGCCGAGCCTTGTCCTCTTGGACCTCCTGCTGCCGGATTGACGATTGCATTACTGAAGTATAAATTTTTTGCTCCGGTTGAACTTGTCGTACGGCTCCAGTAATAACCACGTACTCCTGTAAAGTTAAAGCTTCCTGCAGTGTCTCTGTTTCCGCCTACGGTTAGTTTTAAATTACTGTCATAGGCTTTTGATGGGGAAGAGATCAATTCTTTTTCAACGATTAATTCCCAGTCGGTTTGTGACGGCATTCTCCATCCTTCTCCTAAAGCACGACAGGGATCACATCCGTCGGTCGCTGTTGCATTGGCCGGTGTTGTAGCACTCCAGGTGTCGGTAAGCTGATTGGTATTCCACCAGGCTGGCGATGACGTAAAATAGTTTGCATTTCCTGCTCCGATACCGGTTGGGTTGTTATTCGCCGGTGATATGGCTGTAGTCGCAGTACGCAATTGATGTCCATCGTCCCAACGCCCCCATTGGAATAGATCACCAAAAGCATTCGCATCGGTTGATGATGTCGCTACAGCCGGGCTTCCTAAGTTTTGTTGTAACCAGATGTTTCTGTCGGCACCACGTACCGTAGTATAGGTTACCGTTTGTCCCTGATAGGTAAAGGTAACACAGCCAACATCGCCTATGGCTTGTCCCGGTTCCTGATTGCAAACGGTACTATTTTCGATGGTAAGGGTGTAATCTTCCGTTTGTCCGGCTCTTAAAGTCGTGTCACATGGATCGGTAATGGTATTGGGTGCATTCGGATTGCTCAACGCGGCTACATTCGTATTTTTAATGATTCGCATTTTGACAGTTCCGTTAGTAGCCGTAGCCGGGATTGTTATGTTGGCGGTAACCGTATTGGCATTGGCCGGATTTGCCGGTGCTAACTGACCGATATAGAATCCTTCGCCGGCATCGTTAAAGTTTCCGTTTCCGTTAAAGTCGATATAAACCATGAGATCACTTGGGAAAGAACTGGAAGGTCCTTTAACCGCTATCGGATAGGTTTGTCCTTTGGTTACGGTAGCACTAATGCTTGAAAAATCTTCATACGTCGGTGTTGTTCCCGACTGGAATGGAGATGGGTTGTTAATACTACCAAAAGATACATTGGTGATCATATTGCTATCGGCATTGTACTGATAGCTCGGTGTACAATTCTGGACACTGTTGTTGGTATAAAGAATGGCCGAAGCAACATCATTTTCTTTATAACCCATCAAAAAGATATCGGTGTCACCGTCGTTGTCATAATCGAAAACCAAAGCACGCGACATGGTTACGGCTGTTAAAAGGTTGGAGTTTTCAACGTCCAGTGCAAATTCTCCGGAACCGTTGTTACGGTAGAATAATACTTTATTATCGCCATCGGCATTGGATCCCAGCGTAAGGATATCTAGATCGCCGTCGTTATCGTAATCTACAAAACGAGAGCTACCATAATAGGTTCCGATAAAGGAAGCGCCTATTGGAGTGAAATGTGCTGCACCATTGTTGATATAGGCCGTTAGTGTCGGTTCGAACGAATCGCTCATTCCGGATAATAACACATCCGGATGACCGTCGCCATTGATGTCGGCAGTATCAATCGAGGAGAAATAAACATTGTCTAATCCGCTGCTATGTCCGATAAACGTACCATCTCCCTGATTCAGGTAGAATTTGGTTTCCGGAACATAAGCATTGGTATAACCGGTGATGATTATATCCGGAAAACCATCCGAATTGGCATCAAATACTTTTGCAGCACCGAAATAGGTACCCGAGAGTACTGTTGGTGATACGGTAAACGTACCGCTAGTACCGTTTTGCAGGTAAATGGTCGATACTTTGTCGCCACTGTCCAACATTCCATTAACCAGAATGTCCATATCGCCGTCTTTGTCAAAATCGACAATCTCAATGGCGCCATAAATCGTCGGTTGGATATTGTCTACGGTGACTTTTGTAAAGGTGTTGTCGCCGTTTCCGTAGTAAATCTCGAAAACCTGCTCGTCGGTATCGGTTCGGGTTCCGGTTATAGCAAAATCAAGATGCCCGTCATTGTTGATATCGCCGGTTCCTATCGCCGAATACATGATCTGAGTAAATGCTGTTGCCGTGTTGGGAACATAGGTCCCGTTTTGGTTTACATACAAAGCGGTATGCCCGTTGTAACCCGGAAGCGCACCGGATACAATAATCTCTTTTATTCCATCGCCATTAAAGTCGGCTGCCACGCAATCCCCATAGAAAGCTCCGGTAAAAGCCGAGCTGTTTGGGGTGAGTAATTGCGCGTTACAGTCCACCTGTGCCATGGAAAATAGCGTAATTAGTAAGTATATTTTCTTCATGATAATTTTGAATAAGTTGGCACAAAGGTATTTATTTAGATTAAATAAAAATAACAGACTGGTTTTTTTGATAGTATTTAGGATTTTTGGCAGGTGGAGTTTCGAAATGCTAAAAAAATTAACGATTGATTTGTGTAGTGAAAAAAAATAACGGTAATAAATTTAGTTTGTCTAAAGTGTCTTGTTTAAAATATAACAGCAGATGGCCTATTTGTAATATTCCTGAATGTCGGAATGCTTTCAAAAGATAGGGTATAAGTGGGTGTTGTTGCTTTATGTGATGGGTTTTTGTGAAAGTAATCCTAATAAATATCTTTCAGGCGTTAATTTTTTAATTTTTGTTGTGTTAAATTTAGTTTTCGGATATTGTTTTTTTTGTTAGGATGTAGTATTTTTAGTTGCAATAAACAACTACCCCAAATCTATCCTCTATGAAAAGAATAGCCCTTACATTCTTTAGAAATCTCCTATTCTCTGTATCGATCCTGTTTGCCGCTCCAATTATGGCTCAGGTTGGAATAGGAACTACTGTGCCAGATGCAAGTTCGCTTTTGGATATGACCTCAACCTCAAAAGGATTGCTAACACCGCGTATGACGACTGCGCAAAGGACAGCAATTACAAGTCCTGCGAATGGATTACTGGTATATGATACGGATATTAAATCCTATTATTTTTATGATTTGCCAACAACTACCTGGATTAAGATGTTGGGCGATGGTGACAGACGACTGAACTTTAAAAGAATCAAATCGACCGATGTACTCGCGACTGTTTTAGCAGCCGAATCGACAGCCGGAGGCGGATCAACGTATAAGTTAACCGCTGGAACGTTTTATGAAATCAATGGAACGATTAATGTGGACAAACCTATCGAATTAAACGGCGCCTATGTTTCCGGATTGGATACAAATAACGACAGATTAGTGCGTACCGGAACGCTTTTTACCGGTGCTACAGGAGGAAGTCTTCGGAATCTTACACTAACCGCTTCGGTAAAAGTGTTTGATTTGAATGGAACATCAAGTCCAAATCTGATTTTCCGCGATTGTATCGTAGCGGGTTCCGGTGCGGTTGGTGATATTAAAAACTTCGGATTGGTATTTTTAACGATTGTTCAGTTTGCTGCCAATACGACCGGGATTACCTATGAAAATGTAAACCAATTGCTGATTAGTAATGTGGGTTGGCAGGATACCAACTCCGGAACGTTCGAAACCTTTAAAGGTACGTTCAATATGCTACAACGCGCCGGTGGTTTTAGCGTGGTTAACTCCGGGAAAACCGGGATTGATGTGTCGGCTAATCCAACCATAACAGGTGATGCGCTTTTAAAAGACGTAGTATTTTATACTACCGGAACGGCGGGAACTTATGTGAAACGTTATACTACGGGAAGTTATACCGGATTTAATTTTGATAACCGTTGGGTGGTGAATAGTTCGGGTATCCCTGTGGAAGGGGATGCGGTTTCGACCGGAAATATTTTTTACGACCGAACACTGGCGCAAGCGGCTACGGCTTTGCCTTCAACCACTGGTGTTAAAATCGATATTCCGAATACGGCGAATAATAATTTATACCGTTTTACTTCAACCAATAACAGGCTAACCTATCAGGGACGGAAATCCAGAATTTTTACGGTAAATGCCGCGGTTTCGTTCGGCGATATTACCGGAGTGACAAATACTACTTATGTGTTTTATATCATGCGAATTCCGGCAGCCGGAGGTACAGCAGCAGTAACGGCTTCGGAAACGTTTATCGATACCAACGCCGGTTATGTGCAATCGTTTCCGGTTCAGGGAACGGTAATGTTGGATAGCGGTGATTCGATAGAAATATGGGTGAAAAGACTCAATGCCGGTGGCCAGAGTTTTACGATAAAATCATTCAGTGCTTCCATCCGATAAAGTATAGTTAAATTATTGCTAATGAAAATCCGTCGGTAATGGCTTTCTTTGTTACTTTGCCTCTTAATTTATTGTAATGCGATTAGTTTTTATAGGCGTAATTTTACTATTAGTGGAATTGTATGCATTCCAGGCTTTCCGAACCATCACCAAAGAAAGATGGATACTGATAAGCTATCAGTTGGTGAGTCTGGCCATTTTTATATATCTGATTTATTCGTTTGCACAGTTTGACCGAAGTGTGGGGCAAACGAAGCAGACCTTGTTTACTATGGGATTGCTTTTAATCACGTTAATCCCGAAATTGCTTATAGCGATTATATTGCTCACGGAAGATATATACCGTTTGTTTGCAACCACCATTAATTATTTTACGCAGGCCGATAATATCAAGGAAGCCATTCCCGAAAGGCGCAAATTTGTAAGTCAGGTGGCGCTTATGGTAGCGTTGATCCCGTTTACATCGCTGTTGTACGGAATGACCAAAGGGAAATACAATTTTAAGGTAATCCGGCAAACGATTTTCTTTCCGGATCTGCCGGATAGTTTCGATGGAACTACGATTACACAAATATCCGATGTGCATAGCGGTAGCTTTGATAACCCGGAGAAAATTAGTTATGCAATTGATTTGATCAACGAACAAAAATCGGATATTATTCTGTTTACGGGTGATATCGTAAATACGCATGCCGATGAAATGCATCCGTGGATCGATACCTTCCGAAAGATCGAAACGCCGGCTTTGGGTAAGTTTTCGGTTTTAGGTAACCACGATTACGGAGAGTATATCGAGTGGCCGTCGCAAAAAGCAAAAGACGACAACTTTAAAGCGATCAAAGACCTACACCGTCAGATTGATTTTAAACTGCTGTTAAACGAACACGTAAAGATTCGTAAAGGAGAGGATGAAATCGCATTGGTAGGAGTGGAAAACTGGGGCGTGAAGTTCAAACAGGCGGGCGATTTGCATAAAGCTTCGGAAGGATTAACACCAAATGACTTTAAAATCCTGATGAGTCACGATCCGTCGCATTGGGATGCGGAAGTGAAAAAATACGACAAACATTTTCACCTTACCCTGAGTGGTCATACGCACGGATTGCAGTTTGGAATCGAAATTCCGGGGATAATCAAGTGGAGTCCAATTGAATATGTTTATAAACAATGGGCAGGATTGTATGAAGAAATGGGGAAATATATCTATGTGAACCGCGGTTTCGGATTTCATGCCTATCCCGGTCGTGTTGGGATCTGGCCGGAAATTACCGTTATTGAACTAAAAAAAGGTGAAAAAGTAGCGTAATTCGTTAAAAATGCTACATTTGTATAGCTAATTGATCGTAAAAGTTTAGTTAAAGATTTTAAACTTGTAAACTATGTCAAAATTTGGAGAACTTATCAATGCGCAAGTGCCGGTGCTAATCGATTTTTATACCGATTGGAATGAGCCTTCTGTTTCCATGCATCCGGTTATCCGGGATGTCGCTGCTGCTTTAGGTGATAAAGCAAAAGTGATCAAAATTGATGTGGATAAAAACCAGGAACTGGCCGAAGCATTACGGATAAAAGGTTTGCCGACATTGATGATCTATAAAGAAGGGCAAATGGTATGGCGCCAATCCGGGGAACTGGATGCCAATACAATTATTGCGCTGGTTCAGGAGCAATATTAATTAAAGTACTTCAAAACGGAAGCCGCGTTCCTGTAGATTCTGAATGACTTTTGGTAACAGGTATTCGAGGTTTCCGAATGCTTTTACGCTATCGTGACATACGATAATACTTCCCTGCTCGACATTTTCGATTACATTTTGCAGACACTTTTCCGGTGTAATAGTTTTGTCGAAATCCATACTGATAACATCCCACATAATGATCTTGTAGCCCTGTTTTCGCAATAAGCGGGATTGGGACGGTTTTATTTTGCCGTAGGGCGGACGAAACAAACGGGAATCGATTTTGCCATCCGAGTATTTTACAATAGCGTCTTCGCAGGCTTTGGCATTGCGGATATAGGTGTTGTTATCCGTTTTCCAGCCTTTTAAATGATTAAAAGTATGATTGCCGATCTGATGACCGGCGGCTATCACCTTTTTGAATAGCTCCGGATGTTTTTCGATGTTGTTACCGATGCAGAAAAAAGTAGCCCGGATCTGATGGGTTTCGAGTAGGTTTAAAACCCATTCGGTTATTTCGGGCGTCGGACCGTCGTCGAATGTAAGAAATACTTTTTGTTCCGTATTTGGAATATCCCAAATCTGGTTGGAAAATAGTCTTTTGACAATGTTGTTCGTTTTAACCCAGAAACTCATTATAAATCATCTAAAAAAGAAATATGCCCATGAAATCATGGGCATATTCTCGGTTTGTTATTCCATATCTCTTCCGAATCGTTCAAACAGTTTGTTGTAACTGTTAAACTTCGTTTTGTTCGTGTTGAAGAAGTCTTTGTCGTATCGCTTCATGATATCGAGTAAGGCGCGGTAACGCTCAATATCTGTTACAATGTCAACATACATATCGTTCTGTTCTGCAGCTTTTAATCCTTTGTAATACGTCAGGTTTTCCTGGTATTTTTTGGATAGCTTGTTTAGGATATCGCGTGCTTTGGCTGTTTCGCCCACTTCGTAATATCCGGATGCAAACGGTTCCACAAAGGTGTAGAAACCAAATTCATCGATTGGCATTTTTTTCATAGCCAGATCAATAATATTTTTGGCTTTGTCTTTTTTGCCTTCTTCGATTAATTTTTCGGTTAAACGGGCCAGGTTGGTACGGTAGGAAATACTGTTTTTACGCGTTTCCGGGTCGTGATAAATTCTCGGATCGCCACTATTACCCCAATCCCATGACATAACGATTTTGTACATCTTTTCGGTATCGATATTACCCATATCCAGCGGACTTCCATCTTTTGGAATCGGTGTTTTAACCGGAACCAGTTTATAAACCATCCCATCCAGTTGTAGGTAGTCTTTCATCCAGATATAATCGTCGTCACCAAAGCTTCCGCCGGTAAAGTAAATCGGACGTTTCCAGTTGTTGTTATAAACCAGATCCAACATCATTAATCGGTTGATGTATAATGCGCTTCCTTTGATTTCAAAGTCAATAGCCGGAACAATCGAATCGTTTAAGGCGGGATTAACCACTTTGTTTTTGATCACGGTTGCTTTATCAACCGGAATACGAATTTTATTGGTCGGGTAGAAGTGGATTTTTTGTCCGCTTCTTGGAATTGTAAATAAGGTTCGTTCGTCATCACTCTTAATAAAGTCGATGAATTGTTTGATGTCGATACGGTCTTTGGTTAATTCCTGGAAGAACATATAATCGCGTTTCCCTTTTACATACTGATCGTGTGTAAATGAAATCGGTAACGGATCCGAATTATAGGCCTTCGACTTCATCTGATCGATATACCAGTCTTGTGTGAATAACTGCGTATTAACGATTCGTACGTCGGTTCGGTAGCCTTCAATTTCCTGAGCATACCAAAGTGGGAACGTGTCGTTGTCGCCAATGGTAAACAATATGGCGTTCGGTTCGCAGGAATCCAGATAGGCTTTTGCCATGGCAACAGCCGTATAACGGTGTGAACGGTCGTGATCGTCCCAGTTTTCTTTGGCCATCAATACCGGAGCGGCCAGTAAACACGCTGCGATAACCACAGGTCCGGCAATTTTTGGCTGTAAATAATTTTTAATTCCGTCGTAAATAGCATAGACGCCAAAGCCCAGCCACATCGCAAAAATATAGAAGGAACCTACTAAGGCATAATCTCTTTCGCGCGGTTCAAACGGACGTTCGTTTAGGAATACTTTTAATGCCAAACTGGTAAAAAGGAATAGTACCAGTAATACATAGAAACTTTTCAGGTCTTTTCGGGCATGGAAAACCATTCCGATGATTCCTAGGATAAACGGTAGAAAGTAATAGGTATTACGCGCTTTGTTGTTTAATACATCCGAAGGAAGGTTGTCTTGTGAGCCTAAACGGATGGCATCGATAAATTTGATACCACTGATCCAATTTCCGTTTTGAGTGTCGTATTTCCCTTGTATATCGTTCTGACGACCGGTGAAGTTCCACATTAGGTAACGCCAGTACATATAACCAAATTGGTATTCGAACATAAATTGCATGTTATCGATAAACGATGGTTTTTCGATAATCAGGTATTCGCCATAGGCTTTTAAGAATTTGTCGTATTCTTCAATTCCTAATTTGCCGCTTCCATAAGCATTACGGAATTCAGATACGATTTGTACCAGTTCATCTTCGTGCGAATATTCCGGATTGATGGTGAATTTAACCGGACGTGTAAACGTCATATAGTTTACCGCATTATCGGTACTCCACATTCTCGGTAAAAATCCTTTTTGATCGTCGCTGGTATTTTGACGGGCGTTTACGTAGTTGTTTACGATTTTATACGTTCCGGTTTTATAATCCCGTTCGTAGTTTGGTTTTTCATCCTGATATGGATTTTCTTCGTCAAGTCCTACGTAACCTTCTGTAAATAACGGACCGTAAAATGTTTTTTGCTCTCCGTATTGTTCACGGTTATAGTAGGCTAGTACCTCTGCGGCATCCGACGGTCTGTTTTCATTGATTACCACATTCGCGTTTGCACGGATCGGTAACATCAACCAGGTTGAAAACCCGATTAGTACAAATAAGATGCAAAGTAATAGTGTATTGTATAATGGTTTTTCTTTCTTTTTGGTATAACGTAAACCGAAATAGAAGAAAAGAACAATCAATAATGCGGCAAATATAGTTCCGGAGTTAAACGGTAATCCTAAGGAGTTTACCATAAAGATTTCCATTTTTCCGAAAAAGGCTAAAGTATACGGTAGTAAGAATTTGAAAACAAAAAACAGGATCACAACAATAACGATATTGGCAATGATAAAGTTTTTAACGGTTACGGTTTTATAGTTCTTAAAATAATAAAGCAAGCCAATGGAAGGAATGGTCAATAAAGCCATAAAGTGGACACCAAACGACAAACCGATCATTAATGAGATCAATAACAGCCATTTATTTCCACGCGGACTGTGCATGTCTTCTTCCCAACGCAATGCCAGCCAGAATAGTACGGCTATAAACAGGGAAGCCATAGCATATACTTCGGCTTCGGTAGCGCTAAACCAGAAACTATCGGTAAAAGTAAAAGCAAGGGAACCAACTAAAGCACTTCCCAATACTACGATAGCATTGTTTTTGTTAAACTCGGTATAGCTGGAAACAACTTTTTTCAGGATAAGGGTCATCGACCAAAACATGAATAAAATGGTAAAAGCACTCGAAAATACCGACATCATGTTTACCATCAGGGCTACTTTTTCCGGACCGGAGGCAAACATGGCGAAAAAGGCACCTATCATTTGGAACAAAGGTGCTCCGGGCGGGTGACCTACTTCCAGTTTGGCTGAAGTGGCAATATACTCACCACAATCCCAAAAACTTAATGAGGGTTCTACTGTTAGTGAATACGTGATTAAGGCAATTGCAAATGTGAACCATCCAAGGATAGTGTTCCATTTTTTAAAGTTAAATGTTACCATATAATACCGTCTAATTTTTTCGTATTAAATCTTTTACAAAGAAACTATTTTTTTGGAGAAAGAGCGCTGAAAATATTTTTTTAATATTTTTTTATCAAAAGTTTGGATTGTAAAATAATTGTCCTACATTTGCACCCGGAAATCAGTAACGATGCCGCTTTTACTGACCCATGGTGTAATGGTAACACAGCTGATTTTGGTTCAGTCGTTCTAGGTTCGAGTCCTAGTGGGTCAACAAAAAGCCTCTCAATTTGAGAGGCTTTTTTAATTTACCTGAGTTTGTTTTTTAAGGAAAAAAAAACAACCGGTTTTTGGGTTGTATAAATAAAAAAAAACCGCTTCATATCGAAGCGGTTTTTTATTGGTATACTTGTTTTAGATTTTAAAAGTGACAACCGGACGTTTGGCATGATTTACCAAATCTTCGCTGATGCTTCCGTTAAAGAAGTGGGAAAGACCTTTTCGACCGTGTGTGCTAATTCCGATAAGATCGGCATTAACGCTTTTGGCAAAATGTAAAATTCCTTTTTCTACGTTTACATCATTATAAATATGTGTTGAATAATTGTTGGTGTCGAATGCCGCGACAAAATCGTTGATCATTTTCTCGGCTACGGAAGTCGATTTAAAATTATTCGGTGTATTTACCATTAATAAATGGATTTTAGCGTTGAATTCGTTGGCGAACTCGATCACTTTTTTAAATGGTTTTTTGGCTTCGTCTGTAAAATCGGATGCGAATACAAAATTGTTAACCGTGAAATTATCGGAGTCTTTTTTGATAACCAATACCGGAGTTTCAGAGTGTCGAACTACTTTTTCGGTATTGGATCCGATAAACATTTCTTTAAAACCGCTGGCTCCGTGTGAACCCATAACGATCAGGTCGATTTCGTCTTTGCCGCTAAAATTCAGAATCCCGTCAAAAGCTCTTTCAAGTTTGGTTATTTGTGTTACGCTGATTCCGGATAGGATATCGGAATTGGCAATTTCGTCCAATCTTTCTTCTGCTTTTTTCTTGAAAAAGATGATTTCGGGAATGTCATGTCCGCTTCCAATAGCATCGCTTCCTTCATGAGGTAATTCCAACATGTGAAGTAAAACGATTTCTCCATTGTTTTTTCTGGCGATTTGTGCGGCTACTTTTAAGGCGTATTCAGCATGATCGGAAAAATCGGTAGGGACTAAAATTTTTTTCATAATACTAGGGGTGTAAGATTTTTGGTGTTTTATTTGTTGTAATTGTTATTCATAAAGGTAGGAAATTAAATTGCAATACACAATTGATTTTCAATAATTAAAAAAAATATACTATATTTGCGCCGTTATTTATTAATGAACTAAATAATGAGGGGGCAGTAAGTCCCCTCTTTTTATACTAATATGGCATTTAAAGATAAAGTTAGCGCGTTGCTGGATGAGGGGTTGTCTCAAAAGCCGTCTCTTTTTTTAATTGATTTAACAATAACCGATACTTACAAAATTATTGTAACTTTAGACGGTGATAATGGTGTAAGTCTTCAGGACTGTATTGACATTAGCCGGGCTATTGAACATAACCTGGATCGGGAAGAACAGGATTTTTCGCTGGAAGTGGCTTCTGCGGGAGCATCCACACCGCTTAAAACCCCGAGACAATACAAGAAGAATATCGGACGAAAACTGAAAGTGACAACCGCAACCGAAAAAATCGAAGCGGAACTAACAGATGCCAATGAAGAATTTGTTGTTTTGGAATGGAAAGCCAGAGAACCAAAACAAGTTGGTAAAGGAAAAGAAACCGTTCAGAAAAAAGCGGAAATTCCTTATTCGGATATCAAGGAAGCAATTGTTATAATAACATTTTAAATAAAAAGTTTGCATGGAAAATATTGCATTAATCGAGTCGTTTTCAGAATTTAAAGACGATAAACTAATCGACAGAGTTACCTTAATGGCAATTTTAGAAGATGTGTTTAGAAATGCATTGAAGAAGAAATATGGTTCGGATGATAACTTCGATATTATTATAAATCCTGATAAAGGTGATATGGAGATCTGGAGAAACCGTGTGGTGGTTGCCGATGGTGAAGTGGAAGATCAAAACTCCGAAATCTCTTTGTCTGAAGCCCGTAAAATCGAGCCGGATTTCGAAGTAGGAGAAGAAGTATCTGAAGAGGTAAAATTAATCCAGTTAGGTAGAAGAGCTATTTTAGCATTGCGTCAGAACCTGATTTCTAAAATTCACGAACACGATAATACCAATCTTTATAAGCAATTTAAAGATTTAATTGGCGATATTTACACGGCAGAAGTGCATCACGTACGTCCAAAAGCAGTTATTCTGGTGGATGACGAAGGAAATGAAATCGTGTTGCCAAAAGAAAAACAAATCCCGTCCGATTTCTTCCGTAAAGGAGATAACGTTCGTGGAATCATTGAAAATGTGGAGTTGAAAGGGAATAAGCCGCAAATCATTATGTCCCGTACTTCTGAAAAATTCCTTGAGAAATTATTCGAACAGGAAATTCCGGAGGTATTCGACGGTTTGATTACGGTGAAAAAAGTAGTGCGTATTCCAGGTGAAAAAGCAAAAGTAGCTGTAGATTCGTACGATGACAGAATTGATCCGGTTGGAGCTTGTGTGGGAATGAAAGGTTCTCGTATCCACGGTATCGTTCGCGAATTGGGTAATGAAAATATCGATGTAATCAATTATACCTCCAATACGCAATTGTTTATTACCAGAGCGCTTAGCCCGGCTAAAGTGTCTTCTGTGAAAATTGATGAAGAAAAGAAATCAGCCGAAGTATTCCTGAAACTGGAAGAAGTGTCAAAAGCAATCGGACGTGGTGGACATAACATCAAATTGGCAGGATTGTTAACCGGATACGAACTGGATGTAATCCGTGAAGGAAATACATTGGAGGAAGAGGATGATGTTGAATTAACAGAATTCTCTGATGAAATCGAAGGATGGGTTATCGAAGAGTTTGCTAAAATCGGATTGGATACAGCAAGAAGTATATTAAACCAGGATGTGGCCGATTTAGTAAGAAGAACGGATCTTGAAGAAGAAACGGTTTTAGATGTTATCCGAATTTTAAAAGAAGAATTCGAAGACTAACACAAGGAATACAGCTAAACAACAACAACACACGCATTACGATAATATTAAAAAGATTATATGTCTGAAGAAAGAGTAATAAGAATTAACAAGGTTTTAAGGGAATTAAACATTTCTCTGGATAGAGCTGTGGACTATTTAAAAGATAAGGGATATACAATTGAATCCAGTCCGAATGCTAAAATTTCTAATGAGGAATATTCTATCTTGTGCGGTCAATTCTCTGCTGATAAAGGTAAAAAGGTGGCTTCTCTGGAGGTGAGCGAGGAGAAAAAGAAAGAGAAAGAGGCCTTGCGAGTGGAAAGAGAACGTGAGATGGAAGAGAAACGCAAAGAGGAAGAAAAACAACGTCAGGATATCATCAAAGCCAAAGCGACCCTTTCGGGGCCAAAAGCTATTGGTAAAATCGACCTGAACCCGAAAAAAACTGAAGTTGTTGCTGAAAAACCTTCTTCAGAAGAAACGGAAGTCGTAAACACTCCGGAAGTAAAACCGGAAGTAGAACATAAAGCGGTGGAAGAAAAAATCGTAGAAAAAACTCCTGAAGTAGCTCCTGTAGCACCGGAACCTAAAGAGGTTAAGGAAATCAAGGAAGTGAAAGAGGTTAAAGAAATTAAGGAAGTTAAAGTAGTTAAGGAAGAAAAAACAGAAAAAGCGGAACCGGCTAAACCTGCCGCTGCTGCTGATGCACCTGTTGAGGAAGAGCGCATTGAAACGCAATACCAAAAACTTTCCGGAACAACTTTTACCGGTCAGATGATCGACCTTTCTCAGTTTAATAAACCGAAAAAGAAGAAAGAAGAATTCAAAAAAGACAACAACAAGCCGAACACGGGCAATACTGCCAATGCCGGTCAGGGTGGTCAGAATTCAAATAACAATAACAATGCTAACAAGAGCAAGAGAAAACGTATTCCGCCAAAACCGGGAACGCCTGGAGCTCAGCAGGGAAACAATCCACAGCAAGGTGGTGGTAACAACAACAACCGTCAGGGCGGTGGAGGAAATAATCCGAGATTCGGAAATAATAAGCCTGGATTCCAAAAAGGAAACCGTCCGGCAATTGTTTCTAAAGTCGAGCCTACGGAAGAAGAAGTTAAAAACCAAATTAAAGAAACTTTAGAAAGACTTCAAGGTAAAGGAAGTAAGTCTAAAGCGGCAAAATACAGAAGAGATAAAAGAGATTCGCACCGTCAGAAATCAGATGACGAACAAAGAGCGATGGAAGAAGGAAGCAAAGTACTTAAAGTAACGGAATTCGTTACTGTAGGTGAAATTGCAACCATGATGGATGTGCCAATCACTAAAGTTATCGGAACCTGTATGTCATTGGGTATCATGGTGACCATGAACCAACGATTGGATGCTGAAACGCTTTCTATTGTAGCGGATGAGTTTGGTTATGAAGTAGAATTTATTACAACCGATATCGAAGAAGCAATCGAAGTAGTGGAAGACAGACCGGAAGATCTGGAACACCGCGCACCGATTGTAACGGTAATGGGTCACGTTGACCACGGTAAAACATCCTTATTGGATTACATCCGTAAGACTAATGTTATCGCAGGAGAGTCCGGAGGTATTACACAGCACATTGGTGCTTATGGAGTACGATTGGATAACGGTCAGCGTATCGCATTCTTAGATACTCCGGGTCACGAGGCGTTTACCGCGATGCGTGCCCGTGGTGCTCAGGTTACGGATATCGTAATTATCGTGATTGCTGCCGACGATGACATCATGCCGCAAACCAAAGAGGCGATCAGCCACGCGCAAGCTGCAGGTGTACCGTTGATTTTCGCAATCAATAAAGTGGATAAGCCTACGGCAAATCCTGAAAAAATTAAAGAAAAACTAGCCGGTATGAACCTATTGGTTGAAGACTGGGGGGGTAAATACCAATCACACGATATCTCTGCTAAAACAGGATTAGGAGTGAAAGAATTACTTGAAAAAGTATTGTTGGAAGCTGAAATCCTTGATTTAAAAGCGAATCCAAACAAACCGGCTGTCGGAACTGTAGTGGAAGCCTTCCTTGATAAAGGACGTGGTTATGTATCTACTGTATTGGTTCAGGCGGGAACATTGCGAATCGGAGATTATGTATTAGCAGGTAAACACCACGGTAAGGTGAAAGCGATGCACGATGAGCGAGGACATAATATCAAAGAAGCAGGTCCTTCTACGCCGATTTCAATCTTAGGTCTTGACGGAGCGCCAACTGCAGGGGATAAGTTTAGTGTGTTTGAAGATGAAAGAGAAGCAAAACAAATCGCTGTTAAACGTGCACAATTATTACGTGAGCAATCGGTTCGTACGCAGAAACATATTACACTTGCCGAAATCGGTCGTCGTATCGCTTTAGGTCAATTTAAAGAATTAAACATCATCCTTAAAGGGGACGTGGATGGATCGGTAGAAGCATTATCCGATTCCTTCTCGAAATTATCAACCGAAGAAATCCAGATCCGTATCATCCACAAAGGAGTTGGTGCAATTACCGAATCCGACGTATTGTTG
The DNA here is from genome assembly GCF_030146175.1 of Flavobacterium sp. Taxonomy (GTDB): domain Bacteria; phylum Bacteroidota; class Bacteroidia; order Flavobacteriales; family Flavobacteriaceae; genus Flavobacterium. The sequence continues at coordinate 25,943 of NZ_JASLCE010000126.1, forward strand.
GCTTCTGCATCGGATGCGATCATCATCGGATTTAACGTACGTCCTTCCGGAAGTGCAAAACAATTGGCTGATAAAGAAGAAATCGATATCCGAAACTACTCGATCATTTACGACGCTATCGACGATTTGAAAGATGCGATGGAAGGTATGTTATCACCGGAATTAAAAGAAGAAATTACCGGTACTGCCGAAATCCGCGAAACATTCAAAATCTCGAAAGTGGGTACGATTGCAGGATGTATGGTTACCGATGGTAAAATCTTCCGTAACTCGAGAATCCGACTTATCCGTGATGGTGTGGTAATCTTTACCGGTGAATTGAGTACGCTAAAACGTTTTAAAGACGATGTAAAAGAAGTTTCCAAAGGATATGACTGTGGTATGCAGATCAAAAACTACAACGATATCAAAGAATACGATATCATTGAAGGATTCCAGGAAGTGGAAGTGAAAAAGAAACTGAAATAATCGGAATGTCTGACAGGTTTTTAAAATCTGTCAGGTGTTACCAAATAATAAAAAAGCCCCGCATAGCGGGGCTTTTTTATTTTAAAACCCGGCGGCAACCGGGTTTGTTTTTATTGTTTGTTTGGTTTTATCAGTAAGGCATTCGGGTATTTCTTCTTGATGTCCAACAGGTTTTTTTCAGCCTCTATACGTGTTTTAAATGAACCGATCCAAACCTTGTAGGAAGGATTGTTATACACGATGGTTCCGTCCATATTTCTGAATTCTTTTCGGAAATTTACCAACGTTTTTTTGGCTTCGTCATTAGTACCGTAAAAAATTTGAATTTTATACCGATCGTTAACAGTTATAGAGCTATTTATTTTTCGTTTTTCATTTAATAACTGTTCGAATTTCGGATCCTGATCTATGTTAATTTTTGCGGTTTGCGCCTGTGCGATTGGGCTTAAAAATAAAGCGATTAAAGGTAAAAAGTGGATTTTGTTTACGGGTAAGATTCTCATAATGAAGTATGTTTGGTGCAAAAATACAATTATTCCGTGAAAACGGGCTCTGACGGTTTATTTAGAATGGGTATAAATTGCAATTAAGATAAATTTAAGGTTTTTTGAATAGTACATAAGTCGTATTTTTGTCGGAGTTTATAAATAAGGTAGGCTTTTGCCCTAGGACAACTCTAGACAAAATCGTGCCAAATTTAGTTGATAATCATTTTAACTATGAAAAAAGTGGGTAACCATAAATCGTTTTCAAAGATTTTATTGTTCAGTTTAGCATTAGTGCTATCTTTTTCTTTTACCTCCAATGCACAGGATGCAGCTGCAGGTAAAGCGCTTTTTAATTCTAATTGTGCCGCTTGTCACAAGTTGGATGCAGCAATGACGGGGCCTGCGCTTCGTGGTGTTGTAGAACGACATGACACAGCCTGGTTGCATAAATGGATTAAAAACAGTTCCGAGTTGATTAAATCCGGTGATGCCAAAGCTATTAAGGTATTTGAGGAGAATGACAAGAAAGTAATGACTGCTTTCCCGCAATTGTCTGATGCCGATATCGATAATATCTTAGCATATACTTCCCAACCGAAGGAGGAGCCTAAGGCTGCTGCTGTAGGTGGTGGTGGTGCTGCCGGTGCTCAGGAAGGTGGGGTTTCTAATAACCTGGTTTTAGGAGTTTTGGCGGTGGTGCTTGCTATGTTGGTAGCAATGTTATTGTTCGTGAAAAACGTACTGAACAAAATTGCGAAAGCGAACGGTATCGAGGCTCCTGTAAAAGAGAAGTCGTTGCCAATCTGGATTGCTTTTGCCAGAAATCAATTCCTGGTATTGGTATCGGTTATTGTAATGCTTTTAGTTGGAGCATACTTTATCTACGGGTACTTAATGCAAGTGGGTGTTGATCAAGGGTATGAGCCGATTCAGCCAATTCACTTCTCGCATAAAATTCACGCAGGTGATAACGGTATTGATTGTAAATACTGTCACTCTTCTGCTCGTGTTAGTAAAACTTCAGGTATTCCGTCGTTGAATGTTTGTATGAACTGTCATAAGAACATTAATGAATTCCAAGGGGATGCCGATTCAACTTATGTTGATCATACAAAAGAATTCTACTCTGCTGAAATCCAAAAACTATACGATGCGGTAGGATGGGATAAAACAGCTCAAAAATATACAGGAAAAGTGAAACCTGTTAAGTGGGTTCGTGTTCATAATCTTCCTGACTTTGTGTACTTCAATCACTCACAGCACGTGTCTGTTGCGGGATTAGAGTGTCAGAAATGTCACGGTCCGGTTGAGACTATGGAAATTATGAGACAACATTCTCCATTAACTATGGGATGGTGTGTGAACTGTCACAGAGAAACCAATGTTAATGTGGAAGGTAACGAGTACTACAAAAAAATCCACGAAGAACTATCCAAAAAATATGGTGTAGATAAATTGACAGCTGCACAAATGGGAGGTTTAGAGTGTGGTAAATGTCACTATTAATAAATAAATTAAGAAGCTAATATCTATATACAATGGCATCAAACAAAAAATACTGGAAAAGTGTTGAAGAACTAAACGAAAATAGTTCTATTGTTGAGACGCTAAGAAACAATGAGTTTGTTGAAGAAATTCCTACCGATGAATTTCTTGGAGATAAGGATTCCTTATCGACTTCATCAACTACTCGTCGTGACTTTTTGAAATACGTAGGATTTTCTACAGCAGCAGCTTCTTTAGCTGCGTGTGAAGGTCCGGTAATCAAGTCTATTCCTTATGTAGTTCAACCTGAAGAGATCATTCCAGGTGTTGCAGATTTCTATGCAACAACTATTGCTGATGGTTTCGATTTCGCGAATATCCTTATCAAAACGCGTGAAGGTCGTCCTATTAAGGTTGAAAATAATAATTTACCTAATGCAAAAACCGGAGCGAACGCAAGAGTTCATGCTTCTGTATTATCGCTTTACGATAGCCTTCGTTTAAAACAATCTAAAATTGAAGGTAAAGATGCTTCATGGGCTGATGTTGATGCTAAAGTAACAGCAGCATTGGCAGATGCTAAAGCAAAAGGTGGACAAGTGGTTCTTTTAACAGGTACGATGGCGAGTCCGTCTACTGATAAATTGATAGCTGATTTTATCGCAAAAAATCCTACTGCTAAACATGTAGTGTATGATGCGGTTTCAAGTTCTGATGCTCTTGATGCTTTCCAAACGGTATATGGAGAAAGAGCTTTAGCTGATTATGATTTCTCAAAAGCAGATGTTATTGTTTCTGTTGGAGCTGATATCTTAGGAGATTGGCAAGGTGGCGGATACGATGCAGGATATGCACAGGGACGTATTCCTAAAAACGGGAAAATGTCGAAACACATCCAAATCGAATCTAATATGTCACTTGCGGGTGCAAACGCAGACAAGCGTATCCCGATGACCGTTACAGAGCAAAAACACGCTTTAGTAAAAATATACAATGTAATTACCGGTGCTTCGGTTTCGACTCCGAAAGTAGCAAACGAAGAAGCGGTAATGAAAGCAGCGCAACAATTAAAAGCTGCTGCCGGAAAAGGAGTTTTAGTTTCTGGTCTGGATGATGTTAATGCACAATTATTGGTGTTGGCTATCAACAGAGCTTTAAATGCCGAAGCGTTCAACCCGGCTACACCTCGCCTGATCCGTAAAGGTGATGCGAAAGCAGTAGCACAATTGGTAAAAGACATGAAAGCGGGTGCTGTACACACGTTAATCATGAACGGTGTTAACCCGGTTTATACATTACCAAATTCTGCTGAATTCGTAGAAGGTCTTAACAAAGTAAAAATGTCTGTTGCGTTTTCATTAAAAGAAGATGAAACAGCTTTAAAAACAAAGGTTGCCGTTGCAACGCCACACTATTTAGAGTCTTGGGGAGATGTTTCCATCGTAAAAGGACACTATAGTATTACGCAGCCAACGATCCGTCCTTTGTTTGATACAAAACAATTCCAGGAGGCATTATTAGCCTGGACAGGAAATCCGGCTTCTTACTATGATTTCCTTAAAGCACACGGTACTTCAGTAGTAGCGGGTGGCGCAACCTGGAATAAATTAGTTCACGACGGTTTCTATGTAACTCCGGTTACAGCAGCTGTTGGTGGTGCTAATGTTGATTTTGCTTCTGCTGCCGGAGCTTTAGCGCAAGCTAAAAACCTTGGTGGACTGGAATTAGTATTGTATACTAAAACCGGTATGGGTGATGGTCAACAAGCAAACAACCCTTGGTTACAAGAGTTCCCGGATCCGATTACACGTGTATCATGGGATAACTACGTAACCGTTTCTAAAAAAGACGCTGAAAAACTAGGTTTAGTAAACTATAACGTAGCAAACGGTGGATTAAACGGAAGCTACTCTACTATTGAAGTAGGTGGTGTGAAGTTGGAAAACGTTCCGGTAATTATTCAACCAGGTCAGGCTGTTGGTACTATCGGTCTTGCTTTAGGTTACGGCCGTAAAGAAGCAATGAAACAGGAAATGCAAGTTGGAGTTAATGCATATACACTTTATGCAAACATGAAATCCGACCAGTCTGCAAAAGTTTCCAAAGCAAACGGAGATCACGAATTTGCTTGTGTTCAGTTACAAAAAACATTAATGGGTAGAGGTGATATCATCAAAGAAACTACCCTTGAAATCTTCAATACTAAAGATGCTGCAGAATGGAATGTAATGCCAATGGTGTCTTTAGATCACAAAGAAACTCCGGTTACTAAAGTTGATATCTGGGATTCTTTCGATCGTTCAGTGGGTCACCACTTTAACTTATCGATCGACTTGAATGCTTGTACTGGTTGTGGTGCTTGTGTTATCGCATGTCACGCAGAAAACAACGTACCGGTAGTTGGTAAATCTGAGGTTAGAAGAAGCCGTGATATGCACTGGTTGCGTATTGACCGTTACTATTCTTCTCAGGATACTTTCAAAGGAGATGTGGAATTAAAAGAAAATGCATCCGGATTAATGAACTCTATCGATACCTTCACCGGTATGGAAGATCCATCAGAAAATCCACAGGTTGCTTTCCAACCGGTAATGTGTCAGCACTGTAACCACGCACCATGTGAAACTGTATGTCCGGTAGCGGCTACTTCTCACGGTCGTCAGGGACAAAACCACATGGCATACAACCGTTGTGTGGGTACGCGTTACTGTGCAAACAACTGTCCGTATAAAGTACGTCGTTTCAACTGGTTCTTGTACAACAAAAACAGTGAGTTCGACTACCACATGAATGATGATTTAGGACGTATGGTATTGAATCCTGATGTGAACGTTCGTTCAAGAGGGGTTATGGAGAAATGTTCACTATGTATCCAGATGACTCAATCGACTATCTTAAAAGCGAAACGCGAAGGAAGATTAGTAGGTAAAGACGAGTTCCAGGTAGCATGTTCGGCAGCTTGTTCAAGCGGAGCAATGATATTTGGTGACGTAAATGATAAAGAAAGTCAGGTTGCTAAATTAGCCGAAGACGACAGAATGTATCACTTACTGGAGCACATCGGAACAAAACCAAATGTATTCTACCACGTAAAAGTTAGAAATACCTAAACAAGTAAAATAATTAATTAAGAATCAATATAAAGGATTATGTCGTCTCATTACGAAGCACCCATTAGAAAACCTTTGGTTATAGGTGATAAAACTTATCACGATGTAACAGTAGATGTAGCTAGACCTGTTGAAGGAAGAGCGAACAAACTATGGTGGATAGTATTCTCTATCGCGTTAACCGCATTCCTTTGGGGTGCTGGTTGTATGATCTACACCATTTCTACCGGTATCGGAACATGGGGATTAAATAAAACAATTGGTTGGGCATGGGATATCACCAACTTCGTATGGTGGGTAGGTATCGGTCACGCCGGAACCCTAATTTCTGCCGTACTATTATTATTCCGTCAAAAATGGAGAATGGCGATTAACCGTTCTGCAGAAGCGATGACTATCTTCTCGGTAGTTCAGGCAGGTTTATTCCCGATTATCCACATGGGTCGTCCATGGTTAGGATACTGGGTATTACCAATCCCGAACCAATTCGGTTCACTTTGGGTTAACTTTAACTCACCCTTACTTTGGGACGTATTCGCGATCTCGACCTATTTATCGGTTTCATTGGTTTTCTGGTGGACTGGTTTATTACCGGATTTCGCAATGCTACGTGACCGTGCGGTAACACCATTTACAAAAAGAGTTTATTCAATCCTTTCGTTCGGATGGAGTGGTAGAGCAAAAGACTGGCAGCGTTTTGAAGAGGTATCTCTTGTATTAGCTGGTTTGGCAACACCTCTTGTACTTTCCGTACACACGATTGTATCCTTTGACTTTGCTACTTCCGTTATCCCGGGATGGCATACCACAATCTTACCTCCGTACTTCGTTGCGGGTGCGATCTTCTCCGGATTCGCAATGGTAAACACACTTTTGATCATTATGAGAAAAGTGTCAAATCTTGAAGAGTATATCACTGTACAGCATATCGAATTGATGAACATCGTAGTAATGATTACGGGGTCTATCGTAGGTATCGCTTATATCACTGAGTTATTCGTAGCTTGGTATTCAGGAGTAGAATACGAACAATATGCTTTCTTAAACAGAGCAACAGGTCCTTACTGGTGGTCATACTGGTTGATGATGACGTGTAACGTATTCTCGCCGCAGTTCATGTGGTTCAAAAAATTAAGAACCAGTATCATGTTCTCATTCATTATCTCTATCGTAGTAAACATCGGTATGTGGTTTGAGCGTTTCGTAATTATCGTAACATCACTACACCGTGATTACCTACCATCTTCTTGGACTATGTTCCAGCCGACTTTTGTGGACGCTGGTATCTATATCGGTACAATCGGATTCTTCTTCGTATTATTCTTATTATATTCAAGAAGCTTCCCGGTAATTGCACAGGCAGAGGTTAAAACGATCCTAAAAACATCGGGTGATAACTACAAGAGACAAAGAGAACAAGAAGGACACAATTCACATAATCATTAATAGATCATGAGTAATAAAGTAATACATGCTATATACAATGATGATGACATTCTAATGGATGCTGTTAAAGCTACCCGTGCGGCACATCATCATATTGAAGAAGTTTACACGCCATTCCCGGTTCACGGGTTGGACAAAGCAATGGGGTTAGCGCCTACAAGAATTGCGATTGCTTCTTTCCTTTACGGTTTAGTTGGTTTATCAGTTGCGGCATCATTAATGAACTATGTAATGATTGTTGACTGGCCACAGGATATCGGTGGAAAACCAAGTTTTAGTTTTATCGATAACATGCCGGCTTTCGTGCCTATTATGTTTGAGCTTACCGTATTTTTCGCGGCTCACTTAATGGTAATCACGTTCTACCTTAGAAGTAGATTATGGCCGTTCAAAGCCGCTGAAAACCCGGATGTAAGAACTACAGACGATCACTTCTTAATGGAAGTGGCACTTCACGGAAACGAAGATGATTTGATTTCGTTCTTCAAGAATACAGGTGCTGTAGAAGTTAAAGTAATTGATAAGCATTAATTGAAGATATGAAAGCCTTATATAAAATAGTAGCATTAGTAGGTGTATCGGTTGTTACAACATCTTGTTTTAACAAATCAAAGCCTAACTATCAGTTCTTTCCTAATATGTATGAGTCTGTGGCATACGAAACGTATTCACAGTCGGGTGCATTCAAAAATGGTAAAGAAGGTCAGTTACCTGCAAAAGGTTCTATTCCTAGAGGTTTCGAACCGTATGCGTACGAAAACTCAACCGCTGGTTATGAATTAGCAAAAGCAAACTTAAAATCACCTTTGGATCCTACTAAAATTGATTCCAAAAAAGGAACGGAACTGTTCAATATTTACTGTGCTATTTGTCATGGTGAAGCAGGTGATGGAAAAGGGAAACTGGTTAAAAGAGAGAAATTCTTAGGTGTACCGAGTTATGCTGACAGACCGATCACGGAAGGAAGTGTTTTCCACGTAATTACTTATGGATTAAACTCCATGGGTTCTCACGCCAACCAATTAAGTCAGGAAGAACGCTGGCAGGTTGTGGATCACGTGATGAAATTAAAAGCAGGATTATAATTGTAGAACACATTTGAAAGTATTAGATATGTACACATTTTCAAGCAAATTAAAAACTTTTGCATTTGTCATGATGGCTTTAGGGCTTGTGGGAATTGCTTTTGGTTTTTTGACTGCACCTAAGACCATCGAAGACGTAGAGAAAATTTTAGCGGATAGTCATCATGGCGGACATCATACAGAAGCTGTGGCGCACGAATCACACGATGAGCATGCTGCTGTTGCAACGCACCATGAGGAAGCTAAAACAGAAACTGTTGTTGCCGATTCATTAAAAACAGAAAATGATACTGTAGCTGCAGCAGCGCCTGTAGCAGCAGACCATCACGATAATCACAAAGCGGAAGCAGCACATGGTCACGATCATGCTGGTGCTGATGCACACGCAGAACACCAGGAGCACCTGGAGCATGTTTTGCACCAATTACAAAACAAACCTTGGGCAGCGCTTTATGTAGCATGTATCTTCTTTATGTTGATCTCTGTTGGAGTATTGGCGTTCTACGCAATCCAATGGGCGGCTCAGGCAGGTTGGTCTCCGGTATTATTCCGTGTTATGGAAGGTATCACCAGCTATTTATTACCAGGTTCTATCATTTTCTTCATCTTGTTGGTAGCAAGCGGTATGCATTTAAACCACTTATTCGTTTGGATGGATCCGGAAGTTGTAAAACACGATGAGTTAATTCAAGGAAAACAAGGATTCTTAAATGTACCTTTCTTCTTGATCAGAGCTGCAATCTTCTTAGCAGGTTGGAACTTATACCGTTATTTCTCAAGAAAAAATTCATTGGCTCAGGATAACGCTAACGATGATTCTTTCTACAAAAAGAACTTCAAACTGGCTGCCGGATTCTTAGTATTCTTTATCGTAACAGAATCAATCGCTTCTTGGGATTGGATTATGTCGGTTGATCCACACTGGTACAGTACCTTATTCGGATGGTATGTATTCGCCAGCTTCTTCGTAAGCGGAATCACTACAATCGCTTTCGTTACGTTGTACTTAAAATCAAAAGGATATTTAGAGCATGTGAATACAAGTCACATCCACGATTTGGCTAAATTCATGTTCGGTATCTCTGTTTTCTGGACCTACTTATGGTTCTCACAATTCATGTTAATGTGGTATTCGAACATCCCGGAAGAGGTAACGTACTTCATCACGCGAATTGAAAATTATAAATTACCATTCTTCGGAATGTTGGCCTTAAACTTCGTATTCCCTATATTAATCTTGATCAATACTGATTTCAAACGTTTAAGTTGGGTTGTAGTAATGGCAGGTCTTTTAATCTTAACCGGTCACTATATTGACTTCTTCAATATGATTATGCCGGCTACGGTTGGTGACCAGTGGTTCATCGGAGTATCTGAGATCGGTTCATTAATGTTCTTCTTCGGACTATTTATCGTTGTCGTATTTACAGCTTTAACAAAAGCTCCTTTATTGGCAAAACGTAATCCGTTAATTGAAGAAAGTAAACATTTTCATTATTAATATTTAAAGTGATAAACAAATGACAGGTTTATTGATACTTATAGTTGTAGTTTTATTAGGAGTTGCTATCTGGCAATTGACTAAGATATTCGATTTAACCCAGGTTGGGCGCGTTGCTGATAAATCAGAAGTTGCCAATGAAAAAGACAATAATGTTAATGGTTACTTGATGTTCGGGTTCTTAGGGTTTATTTACATATTCACTATTTACTCTTTATTGAAATGGGGTCACCTGGTTTTAGGTACACCCGCTTCAGAACACGGTAAGGATTACGATAATCTGATGATGATTTCAATGGTATTGATTTTCTTCGTTCAGACGATCACTCAGGCATTATTGCACTACTTTGCATTCAAATACAGAGGTCAAAAAGACACCAAAGCGTTATATTTCGCCGATAATGATAAATTAGAGTTTATCTGGACTATTATCCCGGTAATCGTTTTAGCAGGTTTGATCCTTTACGGATTATATGCTTGGACAAACATTATGTTTGTAGACGAAGAGGAAGAAGTAATCTACGTAGAATTATACGCAAAACAATTTAGCTGGGAAGCACGTTACGGAGGTGAAGACAATGCTCTAGGTAAAGCGAACGTTCGTTTTATCGAAGGAATCAACACAGTAGGTGTGGACATGTCCGATCCAAATGCTCAGGATGATAAAGTTGTAAACGAATTACACTTACCGGTAGGTAAAAAAGTGGTTTTCAAAATCCGTTCTCAGGACGTATTACACTCCGCTTATATGCCACACTTCAGAGCGCAGATGAACTGTGTTCCGGGTATGGTAACACAATTTGCTTTCACACCAACAGTAACTACTGATCAAATGCGTCAGGATCCTGCGATTGTGGAAAAAGTGGCCAACATTAATATCATTAGAGCAAAGAAAAGTGCTGAACTTGTTGCCAAAGGTGAAACTGCTTTAGATCCGTATACTTTTGATTACTTACTTTTATGTAACAAAATTTGTGGACCGTCTCACTACAACATGCAGATGAAAATCGTTGTAGAAAGCGAAGCAGATTATAAAAAATGGTTAAAAGAAAAACCTACTTTAGCTAGCGCTATTAAAGAGGCTAACAAAGCGGCAGCTCCGGCTCCTGCAGCAGCATCTGAAGCAAAAGCACCGGCAGCAACAGCTCCGGTAGCCGATACCACTAAAGTTTTGGCACAAGTAGTAAAAAAATAATTGCTTTTAATATAAATTAAAAAATATGTCAGCAGTAGGACACGATAACAATCACGAACACGATCACGGTCACGAACACCACCATAAAGATACTTTTATCACAAAGTACATCTTTAGTATCGATCACAAGATGATTGCAAAACAATACCTAATTACGGGTATTGTAATGGGAATCATCGGTATTGTAATGTCTCTTTTATTCCGTATGCAAATTGCATGGCCGGAAGAGTCTTTTAAAATTTTTAATGTCCTTTTAGGAGATAAATTTGCCCCGGGTGGCGTAATGCGAAATGATATTTATTTAGCATTAGTAACCATTCACGGTACCATCATGGTATTCTTTGTATTGACGGCCGGATTGAGCGGTACGTTCAGTAACCTTTTAATTCCGCTTCAAATTGGAGCAAGGGATATGGCTTCCGGATTTATGAACATGGTTTCATACTGGTTGTTCTTCCTTTCTTCTGTTATCATGGTTATTTCCCTTTTTGTTGAGTCAGGACCGGCTTCGGCAGGTTGGACAATCTATCCGCCATTGAGTGCGTTACCACAAGCGATCCCAGGATCAGGTACAGGTATGACACTTTGGTTGGTATCGATGGCGATCTTTATCGCGTCTTCATTGATGGGATCTTTGAACTATGTGGTAACAGTAATCAACCTTAGAACAAAAGGAATGTCTATGACACGTTTGCCATTAACGATCTGGGCTTTCTTTATCACGGCTGTTATCGGTATCGTTTCGTTCCCGGTATTATTATCTGCCGCTTTATTATTGATCTTCGACCGTAGCTTCGGAACATCATTCTTCTTATCGGATATCTTTATCTCCGGAGAAGTATTACACTACCAGGGAGGTTCTCCGGTATTGTTCGAGCACTTATTCTGGTTCTTAGGTCACCCTGAGGTATACATCGTAATCTTACCTGCGATGGGTATCACTTCTGAAATTATCGCGACCAACGCTCGTAAACCAATCTTCGGTTACCGTGCGATGATCACGTCAATCTTAGCGATCGCTTTCTTGTCAACAATCGTATGGGGTCACCACATGTTCGTATCCGGTATGAATCCTTTCTTAGGATCGGTATTTACCTTTACAACATTATTGATCGCAATTCCTTCGGCTGTAAAAGCGTTCAACTATATCACGACACTTTGGAAAGGTAACCTTCAGTTAAACCCTGCCATGTTATTCTGTATCGGATTCGTTTCGACTTTCATTACAGGTGGTTTAACAGGTATCATCCTTGGAGATAGTACATTGGATATTAACGTTCACGATACATACTTCGTAATTGCTCACTTCCACTTAGTAATGGGTATTTCTGCTCTTTACGGAATGTTTGCCGGAATCTACCACTGGTTCCCTAAAATGTTCGGAAGAATGATGAACAAAAACTTAGGTTACATCCACTTCTGGGTAACAGCAGTGTGTGCGTACGGAGTTTTCT